>JAFGMS010000544.1 GCA_016927375.1 Anaerolineae bacterium | reverse complement strand
GGGATAAAACCGCCATCCGGCTCGACGGTTTGCAGGATAGGCAGATCATACTGCCGGCCTGCCGTCATGTCATCGGCGCCAAAGGCCGGGGCGATGTGCACAATCCCCGTGCCCTCCGCCGTGCTGACGAAATCGCCGGTGATGACGTAAGCATAATCCTGCTCAACCGGCAGGAAAGTGTAGAGCGGCTCGTAGTGCAGACCGGCCAGGTCGCGCCCTTTGAGCTGCTCGATGACTTTATAGTCACCGGCCTTATTGCCCAGGGCTGCCTCCCGAAGCTCATCGGCCAGGATAAGTGTCTCGGTCTGCCCGGCCTCGTTTGTTCCCTGCACCTTCACATAATCGATATCTTCACCGACGGCCAGCGCCACGTTGCCGGGAAGCGTCCAGGGTGTGGTCGTCCAGACCAGGAAGGCTGTATCAGGCTGATCCTTGACCTTGAAGCGGACGAAGATAGATGGGTCGGGAGTGTTATCCTGATACCCCTGGTTGACCTCGTGGCTGGAAAGCGGTGTGCCACAGCGCGGGCAGTAGGGGACAACCTTGTATCCCTGATAGAGCAGGTCCTGATTCCAGTACTGGCGCAATATCCACCAGACCGTCTGGATGTAATCGTTGGTAAAGGTGATATATGGGTTGTCGACATCTACCCAGAAGGCGATGCGCTCGGTAAGCTCGGTCCAATCTTTGATATAGCCAAAGGCACTCTCCTTGCACTTAGCATTGAAGGCGGCAATACCATAGGTCTCAATGTCATGCTTGTGCTTGAACCCCAGTTGCTTCTCGACTTCGTTCTCGACGGGCAGGCCGTGCGTATCCCATCCGCCCTTGCGCAGAACGTAGTGCCCACGCATGGTCTTATAGCGCGGGAAGATATCCTTAAAGGCACGGGCCAGCACATGGTGGCTGCCGGGGCGGCCGTTGGCGGTCGGCGGGCCTTCATAGAAAACATAGCGCGGCCCATCGGCCCGCTCGCTCATCGTACGCTTGAAAACATCGTGCTCGCGCCAGAAATCAAGCTGCGCGTGCTCCAGCGCCTGGACATCTACTTTGGGTGATACTGATTGAAACATTTCTTCTCCTACCTCGATTGAATGGATAAGGGCATGTGACTACATCGATGACATTGACGAATAGTGGGTCCCTATCCACTCAATTGTCTGAGGCGCTGTATATTGTTGCGCCATATGCACCATCCTTTACCTAACTCAAAAGAAGGCGACCACACCGGGTCGCCCTCGAATAAAAAAGACGACACTTACAGTCTGCTCTTCAGCGTAATCAGCTCAGCCTGTGCTTCCCGGAGGTACTGCCGTATCTCGGCGCTCAGCTCGGCGATCAAATCGCGTTTCTCCTCGGCCCACACGAGCTCAGCGCTGGCTTTAATCTTAGCCGGCAAACCATAGCGCAAGTCGAAATACTGCCCCTCGATCTTTGTAATGAGCATCTCAAGCATCTGGACACGGCCTCGCAGCTCTTTGATCACCTTCTCATCCACAATGGCCGGCAAACTGCTTTGTTCACAATAGATGTCAGCCATGGTACGCAGTGCCGACATGTCACGTCGCACGTAACAATTGTTGGCTTTGCTGGTCAGACTCCTCAGCCGCGCGCGCTCGCTCCGAGTGCTAGCCAGGTCAGGATGGAGACGCGCGATGACCTTTGTATAAAGCTGCTTGAGTTCCGGCGCTGCCGGCGGTAGGTTCTGCGGCCCATCTAACCTGGGCGTCTTTTTGCCTTCCCACATGCGCGCGTACTGTTCATCGACCGGGATGTTCTGGTCGGTGAACCGGTCGAGAGGTGTGACAGCTTGGCCGGGTGATACAGCGTCCAGGTCTCCCTGCGCGGCCCGCAAATCGGCGATCTCGCGCTGTACCCGGATCAATTTGTCGTAATAATGCAGGATGTTGTCCTGGTAGCGGGCCAGAAAGGGCGCCATGATAGTGGTTAGCTCGGCCAAATTTCCGGCCATCTCTCCCAGGTGAGCCTCAAGTTCGGAAACTTTCTCGCTCAGTTTAGCCATCTGTTGGTGGAGATCGGTCATGACTTGAGTTTACAGTCTACAGTGAACAGTTCACAGTTTATCGTTATCGGTGATCAGTTCTAAGCCGCCCCGACGTTCAAACATAACGGCATGTCAAAAAACCACCTCTGCTGCCAGTCCCAGACTATAGGCCATACGCCATCAGCTAATCCTGCCGTTTGTATTCCATTAAGACGAAATCGTATTTCTTATCCGGGTAAAACCACCGGAGCGGCACACCAAAATCGTCGTACCAGGCCAATGCCTGCACGCCATCATCGAGTGTAATTTCAAAAGATCGAGTCTCTTCGAATTTGCCTACCGGCGTCACGATGGCTTCAGCTTCCAACGGCTTGACATTAAACCGCAGCGCGCGTCCACACAACGCTTCGGCACCTTCGGTCCACAGATCAGGGCTAAAGATAGGGATCGACCAGGCCTTACCGCGTGCATGAGACGGATAGCCACGCCAGACGTAGTCATGAGAGATGACCGGATGGTAGTCTACCTGGTAACCAATCGCGATATCAACTACATCCAAACGCTGCAACTGACCTTCAGCCTGGCGGGCAACCCGAACAACCGCTTCTTCGAAGGTGTATTGGGCGGCTGCTTTGATCCCATGCTTAGTGCCATAACGCAGTCGAAGCCATTCCGGCTTGCCGTCGATGCGTCTGCGGAGATGTGTCAGCAGGCTGAAATCGCCGCCGTCAACATCGGCTCGCACGACTTCGGCGCCGTTGGCCACCCGGGTGATCAGCCACTTCTCAACTTGACCTGTTGGCTCATTATCTCTTAGATAGCGATAGACACCCTGGCTGACCGGCTTTTCATCTGGCTGCAAATCGTGTAACAGGCGCACTTAGGCTTCCACCTCCAGATAGATACGCTTATTGATTTTACCCTTGCTTTTGTAATCCACCACCCTAAGGCGCCCGACTTCAGCCGTGTTGTGGACATGTGTCCCGCCGTCGGCCTGCAAATCCAGGCCAACGATCTCGACTGTGCGTATCTGCTCAATCCCATCCGGCAGCAGATTGATCTTGGTACGGATCAGGTCGGGTACCTGAAAAGCCCTTTCACGCGGCAAGATGGCAGTCTCTACTTCCCGCGCCGCAGTGACCTCAGCATTGATCTTCTCTTCGATGTCCTTCACCAGTTCCTGCCGCATGGTCTCGAACTCAAAGTCCATCCGTCCACGAAGCGCTTCCATATCGCCCCCGGTAACAGATGCGCCGTAATCCCGCCAGACAACCCCACATAGAATGTGCATGGCCGTGTGGATGCGCATCAACTGGTACCGGTACTCCCAATCGATGTGTCCCGAAACGCTCATACCGGCTGAGAGAGAATGTTCGCCTTCAAGCAAGTGCAGCATCACATTACCCATCTTCTTGGCCCGGCTGACGCTGTAATCGACACCGTTGACCGTCAATATACCACGGTCGGCAGGCTGGCCGCCGCCGCCGGGGTAAAAGGCGGTCCGATTCAAGATAACGCCCTTATTTTCATCATCGACCGCCATAACAACGGCATCGAAGTTTGCCAGATAACTGTCTGTTTGATAAAGGAGATCGGTCATTACTGCCTACTCGGTTCTTCTAATGTGCCAAAGCTAGTATGAGGAGATCTTTCTATCTCATCGAGCTTTCTTGAAAAGGCCATCAGGCACCAGCCATAGACCCGACAATGCGCTATTGTATATTGTAGAATAGATACCCTGATGAGGAAAGATACTCGGGGAGGCAGGAAAGGCAAAGGGGCGGCATCCACAGAATTGTTTCGCCTTTGGCGCTCAATCAACCTCAGTTGGAGCCATGATAGCATCGAGCAATATCTGAGCATTGCTCAGATCGTCGAAGATGTAATCCGGGCATTGGGCTTCCAATGCTGCTCGCTCGACCCAGCCGGTCATTACCGCAATGCTGCGCGCGCCCACGCCGCGCCCACACAGCACATCGTCAGGTGTGTCGCCAATGATAACAACTTGTGCACCTCTGAAGCTTACCCCTGTGAGCTGTCTGGCACGCTCGATGGCTCTTAGGGGAAGCTCGGCGCGTGCTTCTGCCTCTTCACCATAGGCACCAACCCGAAACACCAACGGATCGAAACCCGCCGCCGCAAGTTTTATAGGCGCAGTGTGGCGGAGGTTGCCCGTAACCAGCCCCAATACAACATCCTCGCGAGATGCCAACATATCAATCATCCGGATAGCCCCTGGGCAAGGGCGAATATCGTGCCGGTTGCTTCGAAGCGCTTCTCGCAGTGCTGCCTCCATGGCCGGGCCAAGCATCTCAAATCGATCCCAGATTTGCTCCGGCGGCAGCCCGGCCTCTTGAAGTAGCATGCGCGCCGTTCGACGGTCGGTATAGCCGGCAAACCGGTACTCCCCAATTGGGCCGGCCGTTCCATAGACTTGCTCCAGGGCGCTCTTCATCGAGACCCTACCAATACCATCAGGCCACAACAGCGTTCCATCTATATCGAACAGTACCAGGCGCTTAAGTGCCATCGATGTGCTCCTGTGCGTCTTGGCTAGCACAGTTGGCCTAAATAGACCCAGAGTTAGAACGCGCTTCTTGCCCAACTGTTTAAGTGTTCCGGGGCAAGCCATAACTATGGGTTTACTTAGTCCCCAGAACACTAGTGTTTCGAGGGCAGTGTTCCTTAACGATTGAGCTAAAAGCCGGCATACTATCGGTAAAATACTTTGGGTGTGTTTCATTTGAGTTGAGCGTAAACTTCTTGGTCGCAGATCGGCTTGTATCTATTTCCGGCAAGAATGCGACCTGTCCGGTT
>JAFGMS010000543.1 GCA_016927375.1 Anaerolineae bacterium | reverse complement strand
TCCCGCGAAAGCGGGAATGACACGCAGTTCGCGAGGCTGAAAGCGGATCATCGAGCAATACGAGGCTCTTAAGTTGACACTTATGATGACCGGATTTTTGCTTGTGGTGGTCTCAGTTTATTTTCTCACCGCAGAGCCCGCAGAGATCGCAGAGAAAAAACTAAATCGACCGGAGGTCGTCAAGCTCTGTGCTCTCTGCGCTCTACGACCTTTGGTCGTCGCTCCGCGGTAAAATCCCATTGACCCCCGGTTGATGCAGATAAGGAAAATGCTTTATGACAACAACCATTGCACTGGCAGGCAAGGGCGGCGTCGGCAAGACGACCGTCGCAGCTATGGTGATGAAGTATCTGGCTCAGACACAGCCCAAGCCAATTCTGGCGATTGACGCCGATCCCAGCAGCAACCTGAACATGGTCCTCGGCCTCGATCTGGAATGGACGGTGGGCGATATCCGTGAGGATATGCTGGCCCAGGTCAAGAACTCGCTGGCCGGGGGAGGCGCAGCGATGGGGGCACTGCCGGGCGGTGTGGCCAAGCGTGATTACCTCGACTACCAGATCCGTTCCTCAGTATCTGAAGGCACCCACTTCGATTTGATCGCTATGGGGCGCTCCGAGGGGCCGGGCTGCTACTGCGCCGTCAACCACAACCTGCGAGAGGTCATCGATGCGATTGGCAAGAACTATGCCTACATCGTCATCGACAACGAGGCTGGCATGGAGCATCTCAGCCGCCGCACCACCCGCGATGTCCAGCACCTGCTCATCGTCACCGATCCTACCCAGCGGGGCATCGTCGCCGCGCAGCGTATTGCATCCTTCCGCGACGAGCTGGATATTCGCATCGAGCATGCCTACCTCATCCTGAATGGCCTGGTCGATCAGGCCCCCGCTCCACTGCAAGAGGCAATCGACAAGCTCGATGTCCCCCTGCTGGGCATCATCCCCCGTGACGACCAGATCGCCGAATTCGAGTTCAGCGGCCGCCCGCTGGTCGAGCTGGAAGACGATTCGCCGGTCTACCAGGCTGTTGCTAAGATGATGGCGAAGGTTCTGACCGCATAGTATACTTTGGCGGCTTGAAAGTCGCTTTTCTTTTCCACCGCAGAGATCGCAAAGAACGCAGAGAAAAACAGGAAAAACTCTGCGCGCTCTGCGATCTCTGCGGTAAATCCAATGTTGTTGTGATGGGGCAAACCCATCCCCATTAGCAAACCATGGAGCGCGTGATGACCTTTACCCCTCACTTCCAAACGACCCTGATTGGCAGCTTCCCCCATACAGATAAAGATGCAGCGACACTGTGCCGGCATATTGCATCGAGCGTCGACGTGCCGGTGTGGCCCCAGCTGCCTCGACGCACGTTCCGCGAGAACATGTATGTGCAGTACAGCACGTTCCTGCCCGGGATCATCATCGATGAAGCCAACGAGAAGATCACCTTCAACACCGCCGATGATCTGACCCCGGCCATGGAGGCGTTCTATTCCCACTACCTGGCTGATGAAGTCGATGCGTTCGCTGTAGCGCCTGAGTATGCCGCCGGTTTTTACGCCATGCTCGATGTGCTGCGCAGCAATCCCGGCGAGTGGGTCAAGGGGCAGGTCACTGGGCCGATCACTTTAGGCCTCAAGATCACCGACCAGGATCTCCGCTCAAGCCTCTACGATGAAATGTTAGCCGAGGCAATCGTCAAGGGGGTTGCCATGACCGCGCGCTGGCAGGTGCAGCAGCTGAAGGCAGTGCGGCCCAACGTCATCATGTTCGTCGATGAGCCCTACATGGCTTCGTTTGGCTCGGCCTTCATCAGCCTGAGCCGCGAGCAGGTAGTCGAGATGCTGGACGAGGTGTTCGATGCCATCCACCAGGAGGGCGGGCTGGCAGGCGTGCACTGCTGCGCCAACACCGACTGGTCGGTGCTGCTGGCCACCGGCGTCGACATTCTCAACCTGGACGCTTATGGTTATCTTGACAACCTGGCGCTTTACCCCGAGGAGCTGCGCGCCTTTCTGGATCGGGGCGGAGTGGTGGCCTGGGGTGTCGTGCCCAACGATGAGGACATCTTCCAGGTTACCCCTGAGCAGCTTGTCGAGAAGCTGCGTGATGGGCTGACATCGATCAGTGGCAAGGCCCAGGCGCGTGGCATATCGATAGGCGTTGAGGAGTTGGCCAGCCGCAGCCTGATCACCCCGGCTTGCGGCCTGGGGCCTACCACCGTCGAGGTGGCTGAGAAGACGCTGGAAACCCTGGGCAAAACCGCCGGGCTTCTACAATAAGGGTAATCTGAGCACAGCAAATGGCAAACTGCGGTTCAGTATCCTGGTCTTTGAATATCTTGAAAGATGGCTGATGTTATGAACGTCGGGATCTGCATGATTGAGCTTCATCTGCCTGGTATTGGCTCGCTGAAAGCAAAGAGGAGCATTGTCAAGAGTTTAACCTCGCGCCTACATCGAGAATTCAACGTCTCATGTGCCGAGATCGAGCAACATGATTTTTGGCAGTCGGCGGTGCTGGGAGTAGCGATCATGTCTACTTCTGCCGGGCATGCTCAGGGTGTACTGGAAAAGACGGTGAGATGGATCGAGATGAACCGGCCAGACGTGACGGTTATCGAGCACAGCATTGAGATCATTCACTGAACATGCTTCGAGTAGATGACAGTCAGTCCAAGTGATGGCAGCAACAGTCACAGAACCTCCATGTATGAGCTGCATGACGGTGTTTGCAAAAACAGGCTGGTAGTGTATGTAGGCCTCTGCCGGCACATGCCCCTCACACCGATCACGTTTGACAATTCGTGGCACTTCTGGCATCCTAAATGATACGTGTTACGGAAAAGTGTTCTTACTGATTGATCTGCGTTCAAGTATTGGATGTCTTGTGGGGAAGGGTTGCAAAGAATGTCTACCGATTTACGACCGCAAAACGAAACATCCCCGGCGCCTCCATTCGAGGTCGATGAGGGATACTGGTCAGCACTGCTGGAGGAAGGGGACGTGAATAGTGGGGGCTTTTCTATCCCCTCCAATGGCAATGGCATGGAGGAAGAACCAGAGGAAGATCTATTTTTCAGTGAAGAGATGAGTCAGGCAAGCCAACAAGATTGGGACATCGCTACTGAGACCCGTGACAAGGACGAGGTAGTGGAATTAGTTGTCAGCGGCTACAACAGAGGAGGCTTGTTGGTCACGTGGAACACTCTGAGAGGGTTTGTTCCAGCCAGTCAGTTGAATGATTTCCCAGTCGATATAGATGAGCAGCAACGTCGTGAGTTGCTGGCTAAACGCATTGGGGAACACCTGAAGCTGCGTATCATTGAGTTGGATGTTGTCAAAAACCGATTGATACTTTCGGAGCGTGCCGCAATGGTCCAGCCGGGGCAACGTAATCAGCTCCTGGAGACACTGCAAGCAGGTACTGTATGTGAAGGGGTGGTTACCAACTTATGTGATTTTGGAGCCTTCGCGGATCTGGGAGGTATTGAGGGATTGATTCATATCTCCGAGCTTTCTTGGGGACGTGTAGGACACCCGCGCGATGTGCTATCTAGCGGACAACGTGTCAAAGTCTATATTATGAATGTCGATCCACAAGCAGAGCGCATTGCACTGAGCCTGAAGCGCCTCCAGCCCGATCCATGGAAATCAGTTGAGCAGCGTTATGAGGTGGGGCAGACTATAGAAGCCCAGATCACTAACGTAGTTGATTTTGGAGCCTTTGCTTGCATTGAAGAAGGCTTGGAAGGCCTGATTCACATCTCTGAGCTGGCGGAAGGGCAGTTCCTTCACCCTCGGAATGTTGTCAAGGAAGGTCAGCGCGTTAAAGTGAATGTCCTGAACATCGATGGTAGAGCACGAAGACTTGGCCTCAGTCTGCGCCAGCCTCATTTCAACGATGATTCAAGCTAAATGCAAGTCTGTCTTGACCATCTATGGGCTGCTTCATCAGGGGCAGCCCTTTTTTGTGCTCTTTCTTGAGCCAGCTTCAGATATCAGGCAGTTGGGCCATCTGCCTTGAAATGCTCGCCAGCCGGATTTCTTTCTCAAAAAATAAACTACATGCTGACAGCTTAAAGCGGCTCACTGTATTTTTGGCGAGATCGAGAAGCTCGGCTACTATTTATCTATGGGTATTGTATGACTGCTTCTAACAGAAAGAAAGTCTCGCTCAAAGGGAAACCTTCGCTTACTCCAGAGCGCTCCCTACCGGGTGTTGAAGGGATCGTCGTCAGGTCGCGTGCCCCATTGCAGCCTGTTGTATCTGGTGAAGAGGCAGAACCGGCCGGATTCAAGATTGGTGAGGACATCATCCCTATCTTTGCTGATGAGCTCTTGGCCTTCTTGTTCATTGCAGTTGGTCTGTTGTCTTTTTTGACATTGCTCAACCCGGCCAGCGGTGCTCTGGGATCGGCATGGTCGGGTAGTTTGCGTCAGGCTTTTGGCATCGGTGCGTTTATTGTATCGACAGCCATACTGGCTACTGGCGCTCTTTTGCTCCTCCCTAAATTGGGTGTCGATATCCGTATCAACTGGTGGCGTGTTGTCGCCGGTGAGCTTTTCCTCGTGTTTTTGTTGGCTTACATCCACACTGAAACCCGTGCCGGCTTGAGCCTGGAGATGGGACGGGAAGAAGCGTTTGCCAGCGCGTTGGAAGGGCGCGGAGGAGGTCTGGTTGGGTGGGCAGTTCAAGATGTGATCTATGCCTTGTTCGGTGACACAATCACTGGTCTGATCCTGCTGATCCTGCTGGCTCTATGTGCAACAGCGATGTTTGGCATCGGCCGGCAGCAAGCCCAACATGGATTGCTTAAGCTGCGAAACCGCCTGGCCAGGTTCGCCTGGCGTATGGAAGGCAAACCGGTTCCTCGCCCCATCATTCCCAGGCAAATCTTCTCGCCGCCTGAAATGGCTCAGGACACTGGTGGTATAGCCACCCCATCGATTCCTATGCCGGAACTCTCTGCAGACGGCTCCATGCTGGTTGAGTTGCCGCCAATTCCCGGACGGCCCTCCATCATTACAGGGCAAACAGGAGCAGGCGCGCTGATATCCCGCCGTGCCGGTTCTGGCACACAACGTATCTCGCCATTCCGCCGTCCGGACGGCACTCTGAGTGACGAGAGGCGCGAAATCAAGTATCGCTTCCAGGTACAGAGCCAGACAGATAAGAAAAAGATTCGTAAGCGCAAGACAGATTTACCGCCATTGGATCTGCTGGATGTGATTGATTATGGGCATCCTACCGAGGATGAGATCAACCTCAGCGCCCAGATCATCGAGGAGACAGTGGATGACTTTGGCATGAAGGTCGAAGTCATTGGTGTCAAATTCGGTCCGACCATTACTCAGTATGCTGTCCAGCCTTTTACGGAAGTTGAGCAAGGAGGCAAGAAGGTTGTACAGCGTGTGCGAGTGACGCGCGTGGCCTCCCTGGCCCAAGATCTATCTCTGGCATTGGCTACGTCAAGAGTACGTATACAGGCGCCTGTACCGGGGACAAACTACATTGGTATCGAGATTCCTAATGCCCGGCCTGGAATTGTCTCGCTGCGCCCGATCCTTGAATCGGAGCAGTTTTACAAGTTCGGAGATGCGCCTCTGGCAATCGCGTTAGGACGCGAGGTGGATGGCAGGCCCTTTGCGGCCGATCTCGCCACAATGCCCCATTTGCTGATTGGCGGCACAACCGGCTCAGGAAAATCGGTTTGCCTGACCTCGATCACCACCTGTCTGGTGATGAACAATCGCCCCGATCAGCTGCGTCTGATCATGATCGATCCCAAAATGGTTGAGCTGGTGCGGTTCAATGGGCTGCCGCATCTGTTGGGCAAAGTTGAGGTCGAGCTGGATAGGATCATCGGCGTGCTGCGTTGGGCTACCCGTGAGATGGACCGACGCTACCGGCTTATGGAGGATTCGCAGTCTCGTAACATTGCCGTCTACAACCATGGCCGCCGAAGAAAAGACCGCCTGCCGCACATCGTTATCCTGATCGATGAGCTGGCTGAGTTGATGACCGAATACCCTGACGAGACCGAACACCTGCTAACGCGGTTGGCTCAAATGGCCCGCGCGACGGGTATTCACCTGGTAGTAGCAACCCAGCGGCCCAGCACAGACGTGGTTACCGGGTTGATCAAGGCCAACTTCCCGGCCCGGATTGCTTTTGCTGTGGCTTCCGGTGTCGACTCGCGCGTTATCATCGATAGTGTTGGCGCTGAGGATTTGATCGGCAGAGGGGATATGCTTTACTATGCTTCGGATGCGGCCGGTCCAATCAGGCTTCAAGGATGTTTTGCCAGCGACGGTGAGATGGAGCGCATGGTTGAGTTCTGGCGGACCAAGGTGGGCCCGAGAGAATCCGAGGAGGCTCCCTGGGAACGCTCGCTGACCCGCGCCGCCATGCTGGATGAAACCGATCAAATGCTTGAGGATGCCATTCGTGTTATCCAGCGCGAAGGGGAAGCATCTGCTTCGCTCTTGCAGCGCAAGCTCAATGTTAGCTACCCGCGCGCCGGGCGTATCATCGATGCGCTGTACAAGATCGGCGCAGTAGGAGATCCACAGGCAGGAGGACGCACCCGCCGGGTCTTGATTGGTCCCAATGTCGACCCTACCAACTACATCGTCAACTGGCGCAATAATCACTGAAGTACGCACTCGGCTATCAGTCAACCTTCAGCTCGTCCACTGCCGGGCAACGAGTCACTTATGAACCTGCACAAGTCCATAGTAAGGGTAACTTCTGTCTTTTTATCGATTGTCCTGATTGCTTTGTTTGCGAGCAGGCCGGGATATACACAGGACGATCTGCCATCCCCCGATCCACGGTTTGGCGCAGTCGAAACCTATCATGCGCCGGAACTGGCCGATGAAGTTGGAGTGGGTTGGTCGCGCATTCTCTTTTACTGGAGCGAGCTTGAGCGGGAAGGACCCGATGATTGGAATGAGTTCCACGCTCCGATGGATCGCATCGACCGTGAAATCGAAGGCGGCCGCGAAGTCGTCGGGATGCTTCTCCATACACCCGCCTGGGCCACCGATGGGACACCCGGCATGGGCGTTCCACGGGGGCTATATCTGCCCATCGATGACCCGGGCAACGTCTGGGCCTCTTTTGTCCGTGATGTAACCAATGCTTACCGCGGCCGCGTGGATCGCTGGATTATCTGGAACGAGCCGGACATTCCCCTGGATACCTACGGGGCACAATGGGAAGGCACTATTGCCGACTACTACCAGCTGGTCAAAGTTGCCTATCTGGCTGCTCATGAGATCAACCCTGATGTCCATATCCATCTGGGCGGGCTGACGTATTGGCACGCTAAAAACTACCTCCACGATTTTCTGGCTGTTGCCGGTGCCGATCCGACTGCCGCCGAGCACGATTATTATTTCGATGTCGTCTCGGCCCACATCTATTTTCAGCCGGATACTACCCAGGAGATTGTTGGCTCGCTGCGCCAGGCGCTAACCGGTTTTGGTCTTGATAGACCGATCTGGATCAACGAGACCAACGCGCCACCTTACGACGACCCAACCCATATCTGGGATGAGCCCTTATTCCCGGTCACCCAGGAGATGCAGACCTCTTTCCTTCTTCAGGAGTTTGCATTGGCACTGGCTGAAGACGTAGAACGGATTGCCGTTTACAAATGGATCGATCAACCTCCCCCGCTGCCGGGCTCCGATGTTTATGGCCTGCTGCGTGCTGACGGCGATCCCCGGCCGGCCATGGCTGCTTTCCAGGTGATCACCCGTCACTACACGGGGGTAGAGTCCACGCTACACATCGACGAGCCCGAGATGCATGAGGTTGTTCTGGCACGCGGTGCATGCACGACTCGCGTCATGTGGGCGCGTTCCGGCCTGCCGGTCGTTGTAGTGATCCGGGCATTAAGCGCCTCGGGTAAACTGGTAGAACAGGATGGTAGAGAGGCACAGGTATCTCCCTTCCTGGGATACTACATTTTCATCTTGAGGGGAACAACATGCATGCCCGGCTTTGGCTGCTTCATCGGCGGCCCGCCGCTGCTGTTGGTGGAAGAGGCTGCTGCCGATTTGTCTCCCGGTACTCCGGCAGGTTGGAGCTTCTCGGTGACATCGCGTACGCTGATAATCGGTGGTTCAGCCGGGTTAGGGCTGTTGGGGATAGCTGCATTTGCAGGGTATCGACTGAAGAAGCGGTACTTGAAGAGGAGATCGAGCCGGTGATCAGGGTCGGAGACATTGAAATCGAGTTTATCAACGATGGCCGCGCGCTGCTTGATGCCGGAGGGGTTTTTGGCCTGGTGCCGCGGGTATTGTGGTCGCGGTTCATGCAGGCTGACGAACAGAATCGCATTCCCATGGATCATCGATGTCTTCTGGCGCGGGCAGGGGGCAAGACCATCGTTGTCGAGACCGGCCACGGAACGAAGCTCACTGAGAAACAAATCCGGAACCTGGCCCTCACACGTCCGGAGGGCGATCTAGTCGAGGGATTGGCCCGCCTGGGGGTGTCTCCGGAACAGGTCGATTTGGTGGTCCTTACCCATCTGCACGCCGATCACTGTGGTGGCAACACACGTCTGGAAGGCGATCGCCTGGTGCCGACCTTCCCCAATGCCGAATACTGGGTTCAACGGCTCGAATACGCTGATGCCGCTTTTCCCAACGAGCGTACGCGCGGGACCTATTTCCTGGGAAATTACGATCCCCTCTATGTCACGGGGCAAATGCGGCTGCTGGATGGCGAGACAGACATTGTGCCTGGGATGCGCTGCGTGGTAACACCGGGGCACACCCGGGGACATCAAAGTATTGTTTTTGAGCAAGGTGGACAGGCGGCGATCTTTCTCGGAGATCTGGCGGTATTGGGTGTGCATTTTGCCAAACTGGCCTGGACGGCTGCTTTCGACGTTGAGCCTCTGGTCACATTAGAAACCAAGCGCGCCTGGCAGCGATGGGCACTGGCGCGTGAGGCCCTCCTGCTCTTTGGGCACGATCCTCATGTAGAAGTTGGGAAACTGGTAGAGGATGAAGGCAGACCGGCAGTCGTCCCGGTCTGATTAACCATCCACCTTCGAAGACGCTGGTTCTTGGAAACGCCACTCCAGCCAGACCAAGGCTCCCCCAAAGATAGCTGACAGCACAGCCAGTATGAGGCGTGCCTGCAAGGGTGTGGCGTCCCGCAACATCAAGCCAATAAGCCCTAAGACGGTAGCAATCAAATACAAGGTAATCACCGATCGTGCTTGTGTCATGCCAAACACAGTGACGAATCGGTGAGATGTGTGGTCTTTCCCGCCCTGGTAGATGGGCTTGCTGCGCCGGAGACGGGAAAAGACAACCAGCGTGGTATCAAAGATAGGGAGCCCTAGAATGATGACGGGGATCATCCAGGTTACGTTCAGGGGAGCATCGGCGAACTGCAGCTTGATCCCCAAGACAGCCAACACGAACCCCAATAACATGCTGCCGGCGTCGCCCATAAACAGGCTAGCCGGATTGAAGTTGTAGTATAGAAAACCGATACACGCACCCAGCGTAGCGGCCGCCAGGCTGGCTACCAATCCTAATCCCTCGACCAGGGCCAGGATGAAGAAGAAAGCGCTGGCAACAGTGGTAATGCCGGCTGCTAACCCATCCATGTTATCCAGAAAATTGATGGCGTTACAGATGCCGATTATCCAGCACAGCGTCAAGGCGATGTTGAGCGCCTGCCATGGGAATAAAGAGACCTGAATTCCCGACCAGATCAGAATCACACCGGCCAGGAGCTGGCCCAACATCTTGACTATCGGCCTCATTCCATAGCGATCGTCAAATAAACCAAACAGCGTCATGATCGTTGCACCGCTTAACACCCCTACCAGCTCACGGAGGGGGGCTGCATTGCTGATGGTAACCGCAGCGATCAATCCCGCATAGATCGCCACGCCGCCCAGCATGGGCACCGGCGTGACGTGTACCTTACGGGCTTCCGGTTTGTCGACGAAATTGATCGCTTTGGCCAATTTGCCAACCAGCGGCGTCGCGACAAAAGAAATCAGCCCGGAGGCCAGAATAATAGGAATGAATTTACTCATGGATGATTCGCTTCTCTGCAACTATACTGGAATTTGGCCTAGGATACCGCCGAACCAGACGACTGTCGAAAAGTAGCTACTGCCCAAGTGTACCCAGTATGTTTGCAATCTACTCTTCCACCGGGAAACACTCATACAGGGTGATTGTCTGCCAGGGCTCGAGAAGCGTACAGACGGCATCTGTGTTGCAGTCTTCGAGGATCTCCTCCAGACTGGCGTGGGGCGTTGCCACTACGACAAAGCGCTGTTTATCTTGCGGGTCCAATTGATTGATTTTGCCTGCCGCATAATACCATGCAGGTTGATCGATGCAGCAGCCTATCACCAGACCATCCTCCGGTGTGAGCTCAGTGTCGATGTACTCGAGGAATCGTGGAAGCTCCGGCTCGACAGACAAGATATCAGCCGAGATCGTTGTCTGGGTTGAGCCCCAAATGATAGGAGGAAGTAACCATCCCACAACGATAATTCCCCGAACTACATATGATAGCCGGGTGGCTGCTATCCCCGCGGGGATGGCAAGTAATGGAAGGGCATAGAGATAGTTGCGGGCATAGAATAGTCGATGTGATATTTCCCATTGTGCGCATGCCAGCAGGACTGCCACCAATCCGATGCTGCCCCATAGCAATTGCCGCTCAAGATGCATCTGTGTCAGGCCCACTAACGCTAACACAATCAAGACGATTCCTAACGGCCATGGATAGAGAAGCTGCCCAAAGTTCGAAATCAAATCGCTTGGGGAACGTATGCCGAAATCCACTACAATGGTTTGGAGTACCAGAGAAGGAGCATAAAAAGCAGAACCACATAGAGTTCCTACTGCCAGCGCAGCCGCCATCCGGCGAGACTTCCACAGCGTCCAGATACCCACTCCTGCCAGCAATATGGCCATGGAAGGCACAACCATCATGAGTGCCATAGAGACTAGCAATATAGTATAAGTCGTTTTGCGGGGGAATAGGATCTGCCCGATCAATTGGATGGCCAGAAAGAGACCCAGGGAATAACCACGTGCAGTAGTTGCAAACACAATAAAGCTTGATGTACAGGCCGTGATTGTGGCCGCTACGAGACCGGCCTGAGCTATGTACATCCGCCTTCCGAGGTGGTAGATGCTGGCGATTGCTAGCATCGCTGCGAAATACGCGGGCAGCCGGATGGCTAACTCTGATCTCCCCATAAGTGTCGTCGACACCCAAACAAGGAGCGAATGCAGCAAATGGTTGTTTGGTGCCGCCCAGAGAAAAAGGGCATGAGTTGGTGAGTCGGCAAAATACCGCAGCGTGACAACCTCATCGTAGGTAATTAGATTGCCTAGATAGGGAATATATAGCACAGATGCAAATAGGAGAAGGAGAGTTATGCGTTTCATAGTAGCGGCGTCGATGCAGCAGACATGTGACGTGAATAGACGATCGTAAACCCGATGTATAGCTTATGGCTAAATATTGCAAGCTCGTCATTACTCGACGACGACGGCTTGCAAGCAATTATAACGAGTGGTAGTACCAGCGTCGAAACCCTTGACCCAGGGTTGGCAGCTTGGGCTATCATGACTATACTGCTTGTAGAAACCCACGGAAGGCTACAAACACAATGATACTGGACTGGTTCAGACGCACAATACGGGGTATTGGACAGAACATTGACAGCAGGGTTTGGCTGGCACTTCTGGCGGTGGTGCTTTTGGGCGGAATCATTGTGAGCATTCCTGTCGAGGAGGACCATCCCGACCCGGCCGTGATCCAGATGACGATGGATGCAGCCAACGCCCAGACACTTGTTCCCTATTTAACCCTAGCGGCTCATCTTACTCAAACACCAATGGAGGCAATCATTGCCGAGGTCGCTCCCACTTTGGCCCTGGAAGGCTTGCAGGAGGTTCGCCAGTATGCAGCCGGAGCTGAGGCAGATACCGAGTTAGGCGAGATCGACTGGGGGGCCATCCAGGCTGTTGGAGCTCCCAATACCGAAAATTGTGGCGACTCCCCGACTGCGTGGGCAACGGAACTGCCGAATGGGCAAGGAGCATTAACGCTTTACTATGTCCAACTGGTCAAGCCGACAGCCATCCTGATCTACGAAACCTATAACCCGGGTTTCATCACGCGGGTTGCCGTCATCGATGTTCAGGAGGAGGAACACGTGGTTTACGAAGCCCCACCCGCTTTGAGCTTTCAGTGCCCCTTTGTGCGGGTCATCCTGATTGAGGATGCGGACTATGGCGCTAACGCCATCAAGATCACGGTCGATCAGTCCACCAGTGTCGGGGGATGGGATCAGATCGACGCAGTTGAGTTGATCGGCACCCGCTACAATTGATATAGTCAGTAGATGGTATCTGCCATCTGGTATGGTTGACGGTCTATGACCGCCGGCTTGCCAACCTTCCAACTTGCAGACTTGCTCCTCAGCAAGGAGAACATGGACACATTTACGTCTCTTCATCCAATTGTACAGGCTCTTTTGGCCACTCTTTTCACCTGGGGTGTTACTGCTTTGGGCGCGGCCGCTGTATTTGTCGCCAAGGACATGAGCAAGAGAATGCTCGATGCTATGTTGGGTTTTGCCGGTGGCGTTATGATCGCTGCCAGCTTCTGGTCTTTGCTTGCCCCGGCTATTGAGATGGCCGCAGGTAGTGGTATGCCTGTCTGGGTGCCACCATTCATCGGGTTCTTGCTCGGCGGTGTCTTTCTGCGTGGCATTGATATGGTGCTGCCTCACATGCATACCGGCCTTCGAGAGGATACGACTGAAGGCCTCCCAACCACCTGGCGTCGATCGGTCTTGCTGGTGTTGGCCATCACATTACACAACTTCCCGGAAGGGTTGGCGGTCGGTGTGGCCTTTGGCGCTGCCGCGGCCGGGCATTCGTCCGCCACCATAGCCGGTGCCATTGCCTTGGCTATCGGTATTGGGCTGCAAAACTTCCCCGAGGGGACCGCCGTCTCTGTTCCTCTCCGTCGCGAAGGGCTTTCTCCCCTCAAGAGCTTCTGGTATGGGCAGATGTCTGGTGTCGTTGAGCCGGTAGCCGGGGTACTTGGCGCGGCATTCGTGTTGATTGCCCAACCCATCCTGCCCTACATATTGAGCTTCGCCGCCGGGGCGATGATCTTCGTGGTCATCGAGGAGGTTGTCCCGGAGTCCCAGGGCGGCGGACACTCTGACCTGTCATCGATGACCACCATGCTGGGTTTCGCTTTCATGATGCTGCTCGATGTAGCATTGGGGTAGTGCTGAATAAAGTGGTGCTTACCCACAAGTAAACGCCAGAACAGCAATTCCCGGTTTGAACTGGTGTGTCAAGAATGCGCCCAGAAAAAACTGTTTCACCGCAGAGCGCGCAGAGAACGCAGAGCAAGACACAGGGTTTTTGTCAGCAATCCCTGATGCAAATCTCCAAAGCGGGAACTGCTGATAGGATAGCGAGGCGATCCCAATAAGATAGCGCTCCTCGATCTCCAGGCCCGTGATCTATCGAAAGCGTGTTTTATGCACAGCTCCGCAAATGAGGAAATGACAGTCCTTTACCAAATTTCTCAAGGGACATACCAGACTTACCGGGAACACTTGGAAGATGCCCTTGAGTGGGGACGGTACCGTGCCTACACGCACGGGAAGGATGTCCACATTACCAGCACAGATGGAGAGATCGATCGCGTCATCAGCCGGAGCGCGCTTTCTTTCCGCATCGTGCACGGCGATGAGGAAAGGATGACTTCTTCGAGAGAGGAGGTCTTAAAGCTGGGACGCGAGTTAGCCAGGCAGAGCCTGGAGGAAGTTCTCATCTACGATTACAACGATAAGCTCCTGGCCAGGCTGGCGCAGGAGCAAGACAAGCTCTTCGAGGAATTCTATCCCTCTGAACGTATCGCTATTTCCGCAGATATTTGTATGGGCCAACCACGTATTGCCAATACCCACATCCAGGTCTGGCTGATCCTCGATATGCTGGCTGATGGCTGGACGGCGGAAGAAATCATCGAGGATTACGAAGAGGACAATATCACCATCCCTGACGTGATGTCCTGCCTGGATTATGCATCGAAGGTTCTGCGGGGTATCACGTTTAGTAGTTCCCTGTAAGAACCGGCAATGAACCTCGCGACATTCAACACTGTTTTCAACCTGACCCCGATGAACGATCTTACGGCTGATTATCCGGATGTTCACTCCCTTCCAGTAACACTTCAGATGAATGCATGCGATTGATTGTAAAGTGCATGGGCCATGTGCTAAACTGGGGCGGTCATGTTTCTGATAGGGTTAAGACGCAACATCAATACTTTGCTGAAGCAGAAGCGATGAACGATCCTTACGTGGCCTTAGTACGCTATTACGATGCAGAAACCGCCGGCTATGCTGTAGATATTCCGGCATACAATGTGCTGGTCGAGCGCTTCGGTGGGCCGCTGCTCGATGTGGGCTGTGGCACCGGGCGTGTGGCATTCGCGCTGGCCCGGCAGGGCATCGCGGTGACAGGGATAGATACCTCCCAGCCCATGCTGGATCGGGCTCGTGCCAGGCAAGAGCCCATTAAATCGTCACAGGTGCATTGGTATCAGGTTGATGTCACAGAGCTGACCCTCGATGAGAGGTTTGGCTTGGCGATTTTTGCTTATAATGGATTTATGCACCTTCTGGATCAAGATCGGCAGATAGCTGCCTTGAACAAGCTGGCTGAGCACATCAAGAAAGGTGGTGGATTGGTCATCGATATTGCCAACCCTGTTGAGATGTTCCGAGTAGAAGATACACCAGGGCTGGTTTTCGAGCGCCAGTTTGCAGACACGGAAACGGGGCAGGCGGTGATGCAGCAGTCGCTTGCCATGGTCGACCGGGCCACCCAGATCATGTCTCTAACCTGGGTCTATGATCGCATCGGGCCGGATGGTATCGTCCACCGTGATTTGGTTCCGCTGCAACTGCGTTACACGATGGCGTCGGAGATGCGCCTCTTGTTAAGCCGGGCCGGGTTTTCTGACATCGAGCTATGCGGTGACTACGATTTTAGCCCTTATGAGGAAGAAAGCCCGCGCCTATTTGTGATCGCCACGCGACAGGAATAATCGATGAGAAAACAGGTCCCTTCTAGTTTGAAGATCATACTGCTCTTGGGAGTTCTTGCCGGATTGGCCGGGTGTGAGCCGGAACCCACCGTCGCGCCACCGGATTATATAGGCACCCAGGCTGCGCTTGCTCTGCCCACAGCGACGGTCGATCTGGTTACCCCCACCCCAGCACCGACTGAGATGGAACGCGAATTTGCAACCTACCGTCATCGTTCCGGTGTTTTTGCTGTTGCCTACCCCAGCGATTGGGAAGTCATCGATAACTCAACCGACCGGCATATTCTCGTTCGCTTCGATTCGCCTGTGGGTTTTGGAAGCCGGTTCATGGTAGACATCGAGAATGAGGGTGAGCTTTCACAGCAAGAAGTGCTTGACCGGCTGCACAGCTTCATCCAATTGAACTATTCCAATAAACCTGCCTACAGCCAGATCAGCCAGGACCTGCTGGCTGATGGGCGCATTCAGGCCGTTTTTCTTTACAATGATGGTCAGGGCGGCAAAGGACAAGAGACGCTTACAGTACAGCAAGTCGGACCTTACTTCGTAGGACTGCGGATTTTCCTCGCAGAAAATGATAAATCTCTTCTCTCTGCGGCCCTGTCTTCAGTCGCAGCCAGTATGATGGTCGATCCGCAGGCTGCATGGGGCAACCAGGTTGCTGCTATCAACCCAGCCGAGCTGTTGGTGATCAATTCCCTGCTGTGGCGGGATCGCTCGAAAGTCACCCACTACACAGGTGAGATCTATAATGCCTCCCCTTCGGATGCAGGCAACATAAAGGTACGGGTAGCCATATGCGATAAGAATGGCATTGTCCTCAAGGAGGTAACCGGTGAGCCGGCCTTGAGAGTGATCGCACAAGGGGCAACTATTCCGTTTTCCGTTGTCGTCGAAGATATGCCCAGCGACGTAACTGCCTGCTCGGAGCAGGTCGAGGCCGAGCCTGCTCGGCCTGATTCTTCTTACACAACTGCCCTTGCTATAGAATCGGGCGCAAAGCTGGATGCGCGCCGCCAGTTGGTGGTTGAGGGCAGCATCTCTAACCCTGGCCTGACAGCGGTGCTCAACGTACATCTGGTGATAGCCGTCTACGATGAGGAGGGAATAGTTATCGGCTTCGCTACACCCGATCTGGGTGTTGGACTGCGGCTTGAGCCAGGACAGTCTCAACCCTTCGATTTTACCTTTATCAATCTTGGCGGTAAGGCCGATCACTCTGTGACGTTTGTCGAAGCAGAGACGGTCGGAGTGGGTGATTCATCTTTGAAGCCTCCGAGCACGCCTACCGAGACCCCTTCTTTGGAGCCCACTCCCTCGGAGGGTACTCCCAGCAGTACTCCTGAAGGTACACCGGAGAGTACCGGCCAGCCGTAAATTTGCGCGTTCGGTAAAGGGCTTTACAATAAGAGGCCGGGTTCAATTGCGGCTTCCACCAGCTTGAGGGCAGGGATAACTCGGAATGAATCTCAGCATTGGCCTTAAGACTGATCGTGGTCCTCGTGAGGGCCAGAATCAGGATAGCATTTTGGGTCTCCTCTTTGAAGGATCGCCTCAAACAGCCTTGCTCGCTGTCGCCGACGGCATGGGAGGAGCAAAGGCCGGAGAGCTAGCCAGCCGGGAAGCTATAGCAGTAATCCATGAGCATCTGGTAGACAGGGGTATACCTGAACCAGGCGACGTCCCAGAACGCCTCTTGCAGGCAATTACCACAGCCAACACCACCATTTACGAGAAGAGTATGCTCTCTCCTGATATGGAAGGGATGGGGTGTACGATTGTTGTGGCTTTGGTCATCGATGATGTCTATTGGATAGCCAGTGTGGGAGACAGCCGGGCCTATCTCATGCGCGGGCAGGAGAGCTACCAGATCACCGACGATCACACCTGGGTCAATGCACGCGTGAAAGAGGGATTGTTGACGCCAGAACAGGCGTCAACGCACTCGCTGCGTCATGTGCTGGATCGAGCATTAGGAGCAGAGGAAACCATCGAAGTAGATATATGGCCAGACGACATCCTCGAAGAGGGTGATGTTTTGCTCTTGTGTACCGATGGCCTATATGGTGTCCTTGACAACAGCATGATCCGGAACATCATGCTGGGTAAGTCGGCTCCGGAAGCAGCAGATGCGCTGATTGCACAGGCGCTTGGTATGCCGGCCCGAGATAATGTCTCTGTCGTAGTGTTATGTACTGATTGATGCGGGCTTGCGAGTCCGCCGGTGTGCAAAGTGATGGGCAACAGTCCGTCCTGGTATATGGCGCGTTCATCACCTATCACACATTTACGTTTTACGGCTGAGCAGTCAGATCAATAAAGACGTGGAAACCCGCTGCGTCAGCTATACCGGGGGCTAAGAGTGCGGCACCGGATTCAAGGATGGGGGTAATACTATGTCTAAGATCAAATTCTCGATCGTTATGGCCTCGTTTTGCGTTGTTGTGGGGCTGCTTGCTACAGGTTCTGTTGCACAGGCGGAGGATGTCACAGCACTCACCGGTTATTCAATCTTCGACGTCAACATCCGCGCCACCCCAGGTCTTAACAGCAGTGTCATTGGTGTTCTGCCGGCCAGTGAGAAGGTGACAGCTATCGGCCGCAACGAGTCCAACAACTGGATACAGCTGCAATACGGCAGTACGACCGGTTGGGTTGCCTCCTGGGTAACAGTCTATTCCGGGGATACCAGCCTCTTGCCTGTCACCACCGAAATCGATCCGGACCCGATTGGTGGGCCTGGGCCTTTTGAGCTGACATCGCCTTTCAATGTCAACATCAGGGCCGAGCCAACTATCGATTCGAGAAACCTGGGGCGGCTGGCCTACATGGCCAAAGCATCTGCTGACGGCCGCAACGAAGCCAGCTCCTGGGTATCTATCGAATATGACGGTATCAGAGGGTGGGTAGCCGGCTGGCTTGTTCTTCTCAGCGATGATATTAACGCCCTCCCGGTGGTTGGAGGCACAGGCTCATCATCTGAGAAACCCGACACATCGACATCAAAGACCACGCCAACCTCACCGCCGGTCAGTGCGGCTGATGTGCAGGTAGAGCCCCCGCTGCCCAGCAGTGGGATAACGGTCCAATCTCCCTCCAGAACGAATATCCGCGCCATACCAAGCCTGGAAGGGAGCGTCATTGATGCACTTCTCTACAATCAGGATGCCGCAGTGATCGGACGCAACGCGGGCTACAACTGGCTCCAGATCAATCGCGGCGGCACCGTAGGCTGGGTGGCTCGATGGGTAGTGGTCACATCAGACGATACATCTAGTGTGCCTGTTACATCGGATATGGCGGAAGTGACCCAGGCTCCAGAGGTGATCACCGGGCGCGGCCTGTATGATGTTTTCATCAGATCTGCGCCTAGCCTGGATGGTGCGCAGATAGCCGTTTTGCCCCCCGCCGGAAAGGCCACGCTTGTGGCCAGGACGGAAGCTGCTAACTGGATCAAGGTCAGCTACGAGGATGTCGAAGGGTGGGTTGCTGCCTGGGTGATCATCGCCACCGGCGATGTGACCGGCTTGCCTGTGGAATAGACTTGGTTGACTCTCTATGTTCATCCTATAGGAATTTCCTTACTTCGGCCTAGTATCTAGTCATTGTGAAATTGACGAATAGAAAAGCCATGGGTTCCAGGCTACTTATCCATCAAAATCAGATTGACTGACTACTAGTCTAGTCTACATTCAAGTATCTAAGC
>JAFGMS010000542.1 GCA_016927375.1 Anaerolineae bacterium | reverse complement strand
CTTCTCAAATGTCTGCTCATGCGCACAAAAAAGGAATTTCCTATAGGATCAAGTTATGTCCCATAGCACACCGAATCAACCAACCGATATTACCCATACACCATGGTCTTTGCGGATAACAACATCTGCCCTCAGTCGCTATTCGCTGGAAGTGGGCCGTTGGCATTATGCCCACGGGTTGCTTTTCAAAGGCGTTTACAAGCTATATCAGCAAACGGGGGATGTACGCTATTGGAAGCGCCTTGTAGAGTATGTCGATCATTATGTGAACGATGACGGTACGATCAAGACTTACTCTAAAGAAGAATACAACCTCGATCAGATTAGACCAGGACAGTTGTTATTTCCCGTCTATGAATCCACTGGCGAAGATCGATATAAGAGGGCTATTGAGTTGCTGCGGGATCAGTTGCGGCATCATCCACGGACTAAGGAGGGAGGCTTCTGGCACAAGCAGATTTATCCCTACCAAATGTGGCTTGATGGGATATACATGGGATCACCTTTCTATGCACAGTATGCAGTTACTTTTGATGAGCCGGAAGCGTTCGACGACATTGCTTTTCAAGTTGTTACGGTAGAAAAACATACCAGGGATCCAAAAACAGGGCTGCTTTACCACGCCTGGGATGAAAGCCGCCAGCAGCGTTGGGCAGATCCAGAGACAGGGTGTTCTCCACATTTCTGGAGCCGGGCTATTGGTTGGTATGTCATGGCCATTGTTGATCTCTTGGATCTTTTCCCCACAGACCATGACGCTCGCAAGGACTTTGTCGCCATTCTTGAACGCACCCTGACGGCTGTGAGCCGTGTGCAGGATAAGGCAACTGGTTTGTGGTGGCAGGTGCTTGATCAGGGGGAGCGCGAAGGAAACTATCTAGAGGCTTCAGGTACCAGCATGTTTATATATGCTGCCGCCAAAGGGGTGCGTAAGGGGTACCTCGACAGAAGCATGCTGGATGTCGCTGTCAAGGGCTTTGATGGCCTGATCGATAACATGGTTACCATCGATGACGAAGGATTGATTAATTTGCATGGTATCTGCTCATCTGCAGGGCTGGGTGGTAATCCATATCGAGATGGCTCTTTTGAGTATTATATTGGTGAACCTGTTGAGACGAACAACTTACATGGAGTTGGGGCATTTATTCTTGCCGCACTCGAACTCGAGCTTGCCTTAGCTGCCAACAAGTAAGAGATTATGCGTTGCACCTTGAGGCTGTGTCATCCAGGAATGGCATCAACTCTCGACTTCGAGCTACATTTTCATATGAGTAAAGTTCTTGAGACGTTCATCTGAAGTGATGGATGACTCAGCAGGCGATGTTAATTTATCTTTGCCGCTTTCATTGGATCCTGACACAAGCTAAACAGCCCAAGCTGCCTGCTTATCTGTAGAGAGTTTATGTGATTTTTTCGACGGCAGTTGCTTGTGCTGGTAACGGGAGAAATGATTATGTCAAATAAAAAGCGTTATGCTCTTGTCGGCACAGGGAGCCGTGCCGGCATGTTTGTTCGGACGATCACACAGACTTATCCAGATGTAGCTGAACTGGTTGGCTTCTGCGACTTCAGCCAGACTCGCATGGACTGGTATGTCAAGCAGGTTGTGGATGCAACGGGGGTTGGGACTGTTCCGACCTATTTTGCCGATCAGTTTGAAAAAATGGTTCGGGAGACTAAGCCGGATGTGGTAATTGTTACCACTATTGATTACACCCATCATGACTACATTGCTCGAGCGATGGCTTTGGGGTGTGATGTCATTACCGAGAAGCCTATGACCACGGACCTGCCCAAACTAAAGACGATCTTCGACGCTATTGATACCAATGACAAATCGTTGACGGTGACATTCAATTATCGATATGCACCAGCCTACACGCAGTTCAGACAATTGGTTCTGGATGGCTTGATTGGCCGTCCACTTCTGGTTGATTTCTCATGGTTGCTGGATACCAGCCATGGAGCAGATTATTTCCGGCGTTGGCACCGAGAGAAGAAGAATAGTGGCGGGCTGTTGGTTCATAAGGCTACACATCATTTCGATCTGGTGAATTGGTGGATTGATTCTTATCCTGTCAATGTGTTTGGAATGGGGGCGTTGAGTTTCTACGGAAAAGAAAATGCGGAGGCGCGTGGAGAGCATTATTCCTATGAGCGTTATACGGGAGTGCCTGAGGCTAAAAATGATCCTTTCGCTCTTCAGTTAACTTCAAAAGAGGCCCTGCAACGCCTCTATCTAGATGCTGAAAAGGAGACAGGATATATTCGTGATCGTAATGTCTTCGGAGAGCCGATTGACATCGAAGATACGATGGCTGTCACCGTCCGCTACAATAATGGCGTTCTGCTTTCCTATTGCCTTGTGGCCTATTCGCCCTGGGAGGGATTACGGGTAGCTATCACTGGCACAAAAGGTCGCATAGAGATGGATATCGAGGAGAGTATCATCCATCTACTGGGTGATGGCGTAGCCGACGCCAGCAAGGGGCCTTTCAAACGTGCCAAGATGCGGGTCTTTCCCATGTTCGGCGAAGGCTACGAAGTGAATGTGTCTATAGGCGAAGGGGGGCATGGTGGCGCCGATCCCGTAATGTTGGAGCAGATCTTCTCTCCGAATCCTCCACCTGATCCCTACCATCGGGCTGCATCTCACATCGATGGCGCGGCTTCAGTATTGGTGGGTATCGCTGCTAATCAGTCTATGATCAGTGGGCAAATGGTTTCCATCGATGAGCTGTTCCCACTGTCCTCTATGATTGAGCGTGGCTGATGTGTAAGACCGCCGAGGAGCAGGTTCATATAATCAGAATATTGTTTTTTGTTGTTGTGCTTTTCCCTGTTTCGTAGCATGAGGACCTTGGTGGAGTCGTATCTTCTCTGAAGCCCCATCGAAAATCAGACTCCCTTGACAGTGTAACGCAAATCGCATAATATAACGTTAGCGCTAACGTTAGCGCTAACGTTAGCCGGTTGATTCGGGATCTTTCTACGAGGAGCCTATGGGTAGACGCGTCACAATGGCTGATGTGGCCAGAGAGGCTAATGTTTCTCTGATGACGGTATCTCGTGTTGTCAACCGTAAAGAAGGTATCAGCGAGCCGACTGCCCAGCGTGTACGCGAGGTGATCGAGCGTCTGGGTTATCGTCCCAGCGGCATTGCCCGTAGTCTGGCAACTAGGCGCACAGGAACTCTTGGTTTGGTGGTGCCTGACAATGCCAACTCGTTCTTCTCTGTTCTTGCCCGAGGGGCTGAACATGTTGCCTATCAGGAAGGCTACAGTATTTTCCTCTGTAATACGGAAGAGGAGACTGATCGCGAGCTGGCTGTCCTGCAATCTTTGGAGGACAAAGAAGTCGATGGGATCATCCTTTGCAGCTCGCGTCTTGGGAAGGATGAGCTGCGCGGCGCGGTAGCGCATCTGCCCTTCACTGTTCTTGTAAATCGGCGCCTGGATGACGAGGGAATTGGCTCTGTCATGATTGACGACGAGCACAGCGGCCAAACTGCAACCCAACATCTTTTGAAGGCAGGGCATCGTGCTATCGGATTGCTGGCAGGGCCTCTGAACTCCTATTCTGGGCAGCGGAGGGCGCGCGGTTACCACACGGTAATGCAAGCCGCGAATCTCGAGCCCGATCTGGGATGGATCGTAAATTGCCCACCGAAAGTAGAAGGCGGTATGCAAGCTGCACATAAGCTGTTGGCGACACATCCTGAGGTCACCGCTCTGGTTTGTTACAACGATCTTGTCGCTGTTGGGGCTCTGAAGGCCTGTGCGCAGATGGGGTTGTCAGTTCCGGGTGATGTTGCTGTTGTGGGCCATGATGATATTGAATTAGCAGAGTTGGTCACACCTGCGTTGACGACCTGTCGTGTTGCTCGATATGAGATAGGCAGCCAGGCTGTACAGTTGCTTTTGGAGCATATCAGTGGATGTCAGACGGGCTGTGAAGAGATGGTTTTCCGCCCCGAGCTTATTGTTCGTGCTAGCGCTCCTTGATTACATTGTCTACCTTTGCTATGCCTTTGGCAGAGATGGTGTTCGACTAGGGGCAGGCTATTGCAGACTTTGAACCTGACAGGAAGAACATATGATGATGCACCTCTCTAAAAATCGCTTCTTTGACTCCGATCCGGCTCAGCATCGCATAGCCTTGGAGTTATACAGCGAAATTGCTGCGCTGCCGCTCATTTGTCCGCATGGTCATGTTGATCCCCGTTTGTTTGCCGAGGAGACCGCCACTTTTGGCACCCCAGCGGAGCTCTTGCTCATTCCCGATCATTACATTTTCCGGATGCTGTACTCGCAGGGCATTGCGCTAGAGGCTCTCGGTGTGCCGCGCATCGATGGCGGCCCTGTCGAGACGGATCATCGCAAGATCTGGCAGATCTTCGCCGAGAACTTCTATCTGTTTCGTGGAACGCCGAGTGGTGTCTGGTTGGCTCATGAGCTATATGATGTATTCGATGTTCGTGAGAAGCTGAACGGCGACGCGGCTCAAGCCATCTACGATCAAATCGAGGCTAAACTGGCGGAGCCGAAATTCCGGCCGCGCGCGCTCTTCGAAAGCTTCAACATCGAGGTGCTATGTACGACCGACGCAGCGACTGATACGCTGCTCCATCATCAGAAAATCAAGGAATCTGGCTGGAATGGCGTCATTCGTCCCACATTCCGCCCCGATGCTGTTGTCAACATCAATACGCTGGGCTGGAAAGACAACATCGATGCTCTCAGCGATGCCAGCGGCATTAGTGTCGATTCGTACGTCAGTTTCATTCAGGCACTTGAACAGCGGCGCGCTTTCTTCAAGCAAATGGGTGCGACATCTACCGATCATGCGGCTGTATCTGCTTATACGGCAGAGCTGCCTCCGGCCGAGGCCGAAGCCATCTTTCAACGCGCGCTGAATGGCAAAGCCACTGTTGATGATGCTCGACGCTTCACTGCACATATGATGATGGAAAGCGCTCGCATGAGCATCGATGATGGATTGGTTATGCAGTTCCATGTGGGCTCGGTTCGCGATTACAACACCTACATTTTCGAGCGATTTGGCGCTAATATGGGCGCCGACATTCCTGAGCGGAGCGAGTTTACCCACAACTTGCGACCCCTTCTAAACAAATACGGCAACGATACACGCCTCACCCTGATCGTTTTTACTCTAGACGAATCGACTTATGCACGCGAGCTGGCTCCTCTGGCCGGACACTTCCCCGCTATGAGGCTGGGACCGGCCTGGTGGTTCCATGACAGCATCAATGGCATGACGCGCTATCGCGATCGGGTGATGGAGACTGCCGGTCTGTACAACACAGTTGGCTTCAACGATGATACGCGTGCTTTTCCATCGATCCCGGCCCGGCACGACCTGGCCCGCCGCGTCGATGCCAACTGGCTGGCCGGGCTGGTCGTACGGGGTGTCATCGATCGGGAGGACGCTTCTGATATGGCGAAGGATTGCGCCTACCGTTTAGCAAAAAGTGCCTACAAACTTGGAGAGTGAGCATGGTCAGTAATAATGAGATCACAGTCTACGCCAATTCGGTGATTGACGAAGATGGAACCCGATACTTTCTTGCCCGGTATGAAGGGCAGAAGTATCTTGGCATTATAGGTGATGGCGCGGAAGGATTTGAAGGGAAGCAGTATTCTCCTTCAGATCCTTTCCTATGTCCGCTGACTTCTGCTAATGCTGCTGCATTGCGCGGGCGTTTCTCCTGGCTGTGCCCACAGACGCTTGGCCTCAATACTTCGGCTGGCTGCGGTGATCGGTTGGGGCTGGCGACGCCCGGCCACATCCGGGCGGTCCGGGCAGTAGGCGTCATGCAGCCTATCCTGGCACAGCAGTCGATGCGTGAGAACGATCGCACCGGGCGCACGCCGCAGGAAGTTGTCGACGATGCTACCTGGGGCATATTCCAGGAGGGGTGGCGCGAGCCCTGGGGGGCAGATGCCGATCATCTGAAGACAACTGAGCATATCGATGTATGTGTGGAAGCTGGTTACACCTTTTACACCATTGATCCTGGCGATCATGTCGACAACGATGCGCACACTGCGCCGCTTGCTGAGCTGCAGGAGAAGATGCAGGCACTTCCCTGGGAGCGCTTGAGGGATGCTCCAGACGATCTCAAGAATAACTTTATGGGCCGCCGTTTCACGCTTGGGTCGGTGGTCTTGGAATTCGACGAGACATCATTGCTGCGTGCGGCTTGCAAGTACGGCGCGGCTCTGGCTCACACGGCGGAGATGTACCGTCATCTTGCTGCCAGGATGGGAGAGCGGCCTTTTGAGCTGGAGGTATCGGTTGACGAGACGGAGACGCCGACGTCGCCGCTGGAGCACTTCCTTGTTGCCAGCGAGCTGGCTCGGCTGGGTGTAAAGTGGGTCAGTCTGGCCCCGCGCTATATTGGCCGTTTTGAGAAGGGCGTGGATTACATCGGTGATCTGGCTGCGTTTGAGGCTGAGTTTGCCCGGCATGCCGAGATCGCGCGCGCGCTTGGTCCCTACAAGCTCAGCTTGCATTCAGGCTCCGACAAGTTCAGCATTTACCCGATCGTGTCTAGGCTGGCCGATGGTCTGGTTCACCTGAAAACTGCGGGAACCAGCTACCTGGAGGCGCTCCGGGCGATTGCCCAGGTCGATCCGGCGTTGTTCCGCGATATCCTTGGACTGGCACACGAGCGGTATGAGACCGATAAGGCAAGCTATCATGTCTCGGCAGACCTGTCCAAGGTGCCAACGTCTGATGCTCTTGCAGACGATGAACTGGCCTCAGTTCTGGAGTTGTTCGATGGGCGTCAGGTGCTGCATGTTACTTTTGGCTCAGTGCTTGATCGCTTCGGGCAGCAGCTCAAGGATGTCCTCGCGGCAAACGAAGAGACGCACTATACAGTGTTGGCATCCCATTTTGCCCGCCATCTGGAACCGTTTCGAAATGCAAAAAGCGATAGCTGAATACCTGCTAAACGGAGGGGAAAGAAGACTGTGAATCTTGAAGAACTGAAGCAGCATTACGATTTTACCGGCCGTTCCATTGCCGTTACAGGGGGGGCTGGGATACTCGGCGGCGAGATCGTTTGCACGCTGATTGGTCTCGGTGCCCACGTGGCCATTCTCGATCGCGATGTGGCATTGGCTGATCGCCTCAAGGACCGACTGGGGGCCGGTCCCGGTCACTCGATGGTGCTTGCGGGTGATGTGCTGTCGCGCGACAGCCTGGTTGAGGTTGAGAAGAAAATTCGCGCCGAGTTTGGGGTGGTCGATACGTTAATCAACACTGCTGGGGGCAACAATCCCGGAGCTACCACTTCTGAGGAGCAGAGCTTCTTCGATCTGCCAAGTGATGCGCTGGGTCGTGTCTTCGATCTCAACATGCTGGGCACTTTCTTGCCTTGCCAGATTTTTGGCCGAGGCATGGCAGAGGCGGGTAAGGGCAACATCCTGAATATCTCGTCCATGAGTGCCTATCGTGCCCTGACGCGTATCCCAGCCTATTCGGCGGCCAAGGCCGGGATAAGCAATTTTACTCAGTGGCTGGCCGTACATATGGCCCAGGAATACGCGCCGGACATCCGGGTGAATGCGCTGGCCCCTGGTTTCTTCCTCACCTCGCAGAACCGCTTTCTGCTGACGGACGAGAAGACCGGCGAGCTCACTGATCGCGGCAAGCAGATCATCGCCCACACGCCCATGGGGCGCTTCGGTGATCCGGAGGACCTGCTGGGCACCACCTTGTGGCTCCTCTCCGATATGTCGAGCTTCGTCACCGGGGTTGTTGTACCTATCGATGGTGGTTTCAACGCCTTCAGTGGTGTGTAAAGCAGTCTACAGTTCACAGTTTACAGTAGACAGTTTTCTGTTTACCATCGAAGCCATAAGCCATAAGCCATAAGCCATAAGCCATAAGCCATAAGCCATAAGCCATAAGCCATAAGCCATAAGCCATAAGCCAT
>JAFGMS010000541.1 GCA_016927375.1 Anaerolineae bacterium | reverse complement strand
CTGGCTTATTCGTAATTGTAACGTATGGATTCCCGCTTTCGCGGGAATGACAACATGCGTCGATGCTCGTTAGGTTGACACTTATGAATCGCCCTTTTTTGCCATATATTGGCCCAAAACCTGTAGGGTCTGCATCTGCCCCCGCGAAATCCTAGAGAGCCAGCGGATCATTGGCAGCTGGCAGCTCTGAGCTTATTGGCCTGTTCCTGTACCAGGCAGAAGCTGTTAGCGGCTCGTTGCAGAAGTGCTACAATCTCTTGTCATATCGATGGGAAGGGGTGCCACCACAATGCTTGAAAAAGCGACGCTCAGAATTCTTGAAAAGGCTCTTGCTCATTTGGGTAGCGGTTTTGAGATGCTGCCAGACTCCGTGCAGGCGTGCGACATCGACAAAATAGAGGATGTCATAATGCAGGTTGCCGGGCGCATGCAAGATAATTATCCCTATTTTCATCCCTACTATGCCGGCCAGATGCTCAAGCCTCCTCATCCTATTGCACGGGCTGCCTATATGTTGTCGTTATGGATCAATCCTAATAATCATGCCCTGGATGGTGGACGGGCCAGCTCGCAGCTTGAGAAAGAGGCTGTTGCTGAGATTGCTGGTCTGTTCGGTTGGGAAAGCTTCCTGGGGCACCTTACGGGTGGGGGAACGATGGCCAACATGGAGGCCTTATGGATAGCCGGTCTATTGAAACCCGGCATGACGGTGGTTGCTTCTGAGCAAGCTCACTATACACACAATCGGGTATCCGAAGTGCTCGGTCTTTCGTTCCGATCTGTCCCTTGTGATGACAGGGCCAGGATGGATGTGGAAGCGCTTAAGCGCATGCTTGATGAGGGGGATGTTGGTACAGTCGTCGCGACGATTGGGACCACCGGGACGGGCTCGGTTGATCCGCTGTGGGAGATCATCGAGCTAAAAAAGGACTACGAGTTTCGCCTGCACGCTGATGCAGCCTATGGCGGCTATTTTATCCTTGTCGATAACCTGAGCCCGGAGACGCGGGAAGCCTATAACTGTCTGAAGGAAGTCGACTCAATCGTCATCGATCCCCATAAGCATGGTTTGCAGCCCTATGGCTGTGGCTGCATCCTCTACAGCGATCCCGGCGTGGGGCAGTACTACAAACACGATTCTCCCTACACCTACTTTACATCATCCGAGCTGCACCTGGGCGAGATCAGTCTCGAATGCTCCAGGGCGGGTGCGTCGGCCGTTGCGCTCTGGGCGACCCAGAAGCTGCTGCCTCTGGTACGGGGAGGGGAGTTTGCCCAAGGGCTGTCGAAGTCGCGTGAGGCAGCCCTGGCGCTTTATGAGAAGGTAGCCTCCGATGTACGGTTCAGGACGCTCATTCCACCTGAGCTGGATATATTGGTATGGGCACCCGATGGTGAGAGTGCGAGCCGGATTTCCCAACGAGCCGAGGACTTGTTCAAGGCAGCAGCGGCAGACAATCTGCACCTGGCAACTTTCAAGTATCCTTCTTCGCTGCTGGAAAACACATGGCCTGATGTCAGGTTCGATCAGCCAACCGTCACCTGTCTGCGGTCATGTTTGATGAAGCCGGAGCACTACGATTGGATTGACAACATCTGGGAGATACTGGATAGGGTTGCAGGCAAGTCCGTTCTATCTTCAGGATGAATCCAGGATCTCCGGAAGGCGTAAGTCGAAATGAAGTTGGTGTTTCTCGGAGTAAAAGGCAGGTTGGTGCTATCACACGCTCTATGCGAAATTGGAAAGACACCTCATGCAAAAGGGAATGATGAGTTTAAGGCAGCAATTCCCGGTTTGGAGTAGCCCTCGGGAATAACGTGGACAAGCCGGCCAAGCCCGGTTTGGCGCTCATAACCTCACCCTCTGAGAAGCGTAGCAGCTCGATATGCGATTGGCGTCCCCTCTCCGCCTGGCGGAGAGGGGAACGTCGCCGGCATAGTTATCAGCCGGCGTTGCAGGGGGTGAGGTTCAGCGCCCCGCACCTATCAACCACTCTATTCTCCCGTGCTACCGTGCTATTTGCCGTACTCTTCTTCGCTGATCTTTTCCACAATGGCGATATGCGTCATCGCCATATCCGGCGCGGCGCCATGCCAGAGCTTTTCATCCGGCTCCAACCATCCCCCATCCCCTGGGCGGATTTCCTCAACTGGGCCGTCCCACCATTGTACCCGCCCGCAGCCAGCTGTCACGATGAGTGCCTGGCCTAATGCATCGGCGTACCAGGTTGTAACGGCTATTCATTCATCAAATATCTAGTTTTCTTTCACCCAGCCACTTCACTTTTTCAGGGTCCCGATGGTCAAAGAAACTACTGGTTTTGGTGTCTAGAGTTCTAATCGCCGCCATATCATCTGTGCTTAATTCAAAATCAAAGACGCTGATATTTTCGATCATCCTTTCTTTGTGGACGGTTTTTGCAAGCGCAATAATGCCTCTTTGTACTAGCCAGCGGAGAATGACCTGGGCAACACTTTTGTTGTGTTTCGCGGCGATTGACAGCAGTAATTCATTTTGAAAAATATTGTTCCTTCCCTCTGCAAATGGCGCCCATGCTTCAACCATGACGCTGTTCTCCTCGAAAAACTTTTGCGTCTCAATTTGCTGTTGGAAAGGATTTACTTCAATCTGATTTACCGCTGGCGTTATCTTGTTGTGAATCATCAAGTCTATTATTCGATCAGGATGAAAATTCGAAACCCCGATCGCTCTGATCTTGCCCTGTTGATAGAGTTCCTCCATCGCCCGCCATTCGCCATAGACATCCCCGTAGGGTTGATGGATGAGATACAGGTCTACATAATCCAATTGCAGACGATCCAGGGAGTTATCGAAGGCTTTGAGTGTGCCCTCATAGCCATTGCTCTGAATCCAAAGTTTAGTGGTTATAAACAATTTTTCTCTGTCAACACCGCTTTGTTTGATTCCCTTGCCAACCGCCTCTTCGTTCTGGTAAGAAGCGGCCGTGTCGATATGGACATATCCCGTTTGAATAGCGTCAACCACACTTCTTTCACATTCGGTCGGATCAGTTATCTGAAAAACGCCGAAACCAAGAATAGGGATTTCAACGCCATTGTTCAATTTTACAGTTTGCATCATTTTCTCCCTTGACAGTAGCAACGAGCAATGAGGCACGAGCAAGGAGTTAAAAGCTTTGCGCTTTGTATGTGCCTACTGCTATCACAAGCTTCAACATAACCGACCTTCGCCAATTCTGTCATTCCCGCGAAAGCGGGAATCCATACGCCACAATCACCGGCAAGCCGCTGCCATTTTCATCCCCGTTGGTGAGCTTTTGCTCATAGACCACTCCTTATATTTCTGTGGTTGATGGTGTCGCTATGGGGTAAGTAGTCTGGTGAATGATAAGGATGCCAATTTCCAACTACCATCTTGCTGCACATATACTTCTGTAACCTCAAAAGGATTGGTGACCTCATTTCCGCCAACAACGGCAAGCAGCGTAATTCTGTTTAAAAGGATGGCAGTACCATCAATTATATTCACCGATACTTCATGGATATCCGCTTTCTTGTAGTGAATCTCTCCGCTTTCAATGACATTGAGTTCTTGTCCTTTTCCCCAGGATCCTCCCATATGGACAAACACTGCCTTTTCATGGAAGAGAATGTCAAGTGTGTCTACTTTGCGCTCTGACATCCAACTCCATTTCTCTTTAGAGAGATTGATTACTTCTTGTTCCAGGTTCACATTTTGCATAATCCACTCCCAATGTTATTGCTCATAATCGTGACGCCTGAATATGTGGTTTCAGGTTACTTCCTGAAGACATCCTTTGCGACCAGGATGGCGGATATTGCCCGCGGCCACCCAATATAGAAGGCTAAGTGGGGCATGACTTCGGCGAGTTCGGTCTCCGAGAGGCCGTTCGCTCCGGCCCGATTCAGGTGGCTCGGAAGCTGCTCCGTGTTTCCGTTGGCGATGAGAGCAGCGACAGTGATCAGGCTGCGGTCTCGCGGGTGACAGCTCCGCGCGTTCCCAAACATCGCCGAACAGCACATCGTCCGTGATCTCCGCCAACTTGGGAGCGAAGTCGCCCATTAGTTGCTGTGCGCGTGATTGGTCTTTTGGTCCAGACATCTTGTATCCTCTTTTTTGATGGTACGCGGATTTCGTAGATTGCTCAGATACAAGATAACAATCTGCGTCCCTATTAGTACCGGTCGCCGACCACCGTGATATTTGCCATGGCATTTTTGATTTCGCTGAGATCATCTGACGTCAATTCAATGTCAACCGCGCCGATGTTCTCGTCTAGCCGATGGAGCTTGCGGGTACCCGGGATGGGCACAACCCAGGTTTTTTGTGCCAGCAGCCAGGCCAGCGCAATTTGTGCGGGTGTGCCGTTCTTATCTGCCGCGATCCGCTTCAGCAGTTCAATTACCACCCGGTTGGCTTTGATTGCCTCGGGCGTGAAGCGGGGATTGCGGCTGCGAATGTCGGAACTATGGTATGTGGTGTTCTCGTCAACCTTGCCGGTCAGGTATCCGCGCCCCAGCGGACTGTAGGGAACCAGACCGATACCGAGTTCCTCGCAGGTAGCCAGGACGTCGTTCTCTTCGATGGCTGTCCACCAAATGGAGTATTCGCTTTGCAAGGCAGTGACGGGCTGCACCGCGTGGGCGCGGCGGATGAGGTCGGCTGGAGATTCAGAGAGACCAAAATGCTTCACCTTGCCTTCCCGGATCAGATCCTTGACCGCGCCTGCTACGTCTTCGATGGGGACGTCCGGATCGGGCCGGTGCTGGTAGAACAGATCGATGGCCTCGACCCTGAGCCGCTTGAGCGAGGCCTCGGCAACCCGCCTGATTTGCTCGGGTCGGCTGTCCAAACCAGTCCCGGGGGCCGGGCCCTTGTCGCCATCGTGCTTGAACCCGAACTTGGTGGCGATGATTACTTCTTCCTTAAAGGGCTCCAGCGCTTCACCCACCAGCTCTTCGTTGGTGAACGGCCCGTACACTTCAGCCGTATCGAAGAAGGTGATGCCGCGGTCGACTGCTTTATGGAGGAGGTCGATCATCTCTTGTTTGTCGGTTGGCGTGTCACCAAAGCTCATTCGCATACAACCCAGCCCAAGGGCCGAGACTTCCAAACCGCTCTTTCCAAGCTGACGTTTTTGCATTTTCAGGCTCCTTTCTCCTGTTTTGATTGGTTTCCGAGATTCACTGCTCCAACAGACTGTGCCCGGCTATACCAGATCAATCCGGCCCGGTCTGATAAGCACACGGGTTCCCCCATTTGAGAAAACTGGTTCCGGGTCGTTACTGTTGTGATAGATCTCGGTGGCATAATAGCCGATAGTTCCGGTCAGCCGTGTCAGCCCAGTCCAAATAGATTCTTCGTTGTTTTGATTGGCTCGTGGCTGCCGGTAGAACTGCTCAGTACAAATCGTGTCTCTTGTGCAAATGCATTTAGTAGTCATTGTCTGTAAGAACCTCTCAAGAATGTAATTGAGTTTCAGGCTTCTATTTCAAGGATTGCTTTCTCTGCCCTCAAGACCGCGTTTTCATATACTTCAATTTTGTGATCCAATAGTTCCAGTGTTGCTTGCATTTCTGCTATTCTTGCCGCCAGCAGCTCGCGCTGATCTTTCAGGATTTCTTTTCGGGCTTCAATAGTCTTGTCGCCCTGTTGGACCAGCTCCATATACTTAATCAGCACGTCAATAGGCAGTCCTGCGCTCCTCATGCATTTAACGAATTTGACTCGCCTGGTATCAATTTCGCTGTAATCTCTGATACCACTGCCGTTTCGATTGACTGACGGGAGCAGACCAATACGCTCATAGTAACGCAGCGTATCCGACGAAATATCATATCGTTCACTTACCTCCGCGATTCTCATAGCATCACCTCCAAAGACAGTGTATCACTTGGAGTTAACTCCAAGTCAAGGGTTTGTATGCAGTTAGGCCTAAATCTTTGACCAGGTTTTTGCTTTACACCAAAAAACGAAGTGGTGGTGGCAGTAGCACAAACACAGTTTTGCCGCCAAGAGATAGCACTGACCCTCCTTCTGGCTCTTCTTGTGATGTAACCGGTGTTTCTTATGGCGTGGCTGGAGTAAGCCGTGATGCGGCTGAGATATACCATGATACAGCCAATACTTCAGACAGGCTTGACAAAGGTATCATCTCGGTAGATCATCCAAGGTGATGTAGCCCCCTCGGGGTAGAGGGAAAGGATATCCAGGCAGAATCCATACAAGAGTCAAAGTACTCACTATAGGGGATGAAAATATCGATCCTTTGGAATTTGCCGTGACAGGCCGGTTGAGCAGCCTCGGTCGGACTAACAGTCCGACCTACATCATGCTGCTAATCGGCATTGCTCTTGGAGGTTGTAACTCGTTACTCGGCACTATTTTTAGAGGAGTTGCCTATGAGCAAAAGCTCACCAATGGGAGTGAAAACAGCAGCAGCTTGTAAGTGATTGTGGCGTATGGATTCCCGCTTTCGCAGGGATGACAGAATTGGCGAAGACCGGTTATGCTGAGGCTTGTGACAGCAGTAGGCACATACAAAGCGCAAAGCTTTTGACTCGTTGCTCGGCACTTGTTACTCATTACTATTTTCAAGGGAGGCAGTTGATGCAATATCGGGAATTAGGTCGTACAGGATGGAAAGTCTCGACTGTGAGCTTTGGCTCATGGGCCATCGGTGGAACATGGGGTCCAGTCGAGGATGATGAATCGTTGGCGGCGCTGCACCGGGCTGTCGAGCTCGGCGTCAACTTCTTTGACACCGCCGATGTCTATGGGGATGGTCACAGCGAGCGGCTGTTGGCGCAGCTGCGTCGTGATCACAAGGATGAGACGATTTATATCGCTACCAAGGCCGGGCGGCGGCTCGATCCGCATACTGCGGCAGGCTACAATCGCGAGAACATAACAGCATTTGTCGAGCGCAGTCTCAAGAATCTGGACATGGAAGCTCTTGACTTGTTACAGCTGCATTGCCCGCCCACAGAAGTTTACTACATGCCGGAAGTCTTTGGTGTACTCGATGATCTGACCCGGGCCGGCAAGATCCGCTACTACGGAGTGAGTGTCGAGAAGATAGAAGAAGCACTCAAGGCTATCGAGTATCCCGATGTGCAAACGGTGCAGATTATCTTCAACATGTTCCGTCACCGGCCGTCTGAGCTTCTTTTCGAGCAGGTGAAGAAGCGCAGGATAGGCATCCTGGCACGTGTGCCGTTGGCTTCGGGGCTGCTAACAGGCAAGATGAAGCCGGATACGACTTTTGCGGCTGACGATCATCGAGCGTTTAATCGTGAAGGCGAGGCATTTGATCGGGGGGAGACTTTTTCCGGTGTCGATTACGAAGCCGGTCTGAAAGCAGTGGCCGAACTCAAGACCATGTGTCCGGCAGGCATGAGCATGGTGCAGTTTGCCCTGCGCTGGATCCTGATGTTCGATGCTGTAACCTGTGCGATTCCCGGCGCGAAGCGTTCATCGCAGGCGGAAGAGAACGCTGCGGCTGCTGACCTGCCGCCTCTCTCTGATGCGACGATGGAGCAGATACGTGTCGTCTATGACCGGTATATCCGCGAATCGGTACACCACTATTGGTAATTGGATAGGTTCGGCAGATTGCATATCTCTTGGCTGCTCCTGTTAGGAGGGTGTCTCGACCTGGTCCAGGATGGTTCGGGCCTGGTCGATATCACGCTGAATCTGATCAATCAAGGCCTGCGGGCCGCTGAACTTCTGCTCGGCCCGCAGGCGGGCGACGAAGTCCAACTCAATGGAGTGACCATATAGCTCGCCGCTGAAGTCGAGCAGGTGCGCTTCGATGGTTTGGGTGTTAGTCCCATCGAAGGTTGGGCGGAGCCCTATGTTGGTCACAGTGGGAATCTTTGCCTGGCCAAATAGCGTCCAACAGGCATACACGCCGCGCGCCGGAATGGCCTGTTCGTCGGGGACTGTAAGGTTGGCGGTTGGAAAACCGAGGGTATGTCCCCGGCCTACGCCTTTGATGACTTGCCCCGGAACGCGGTATATGCGGCCCAGCAGGCGTGCTGCCTCCGTGACATCTCCAACTTGGAGGGCGTCCCTGATGCGGCTGCTGCTGATGCGTTCCCCGCCGGTGTCCATCATATCGATCACCTGCAGATCGAAGTCCTGGCGCTTTGCCTCTGTCTGTAGAAAATCGATGTTACCTTCACGTTGGTAGCCTAATGTGAAATTCTTGCCGACCCACAGAGATCGCATATTGAGATATTCAACGAGGCTTTCTATAAAGGCGGCAGCACGGATGTGGCGAACCGTATCGTCAAAAGGATGGGTGATAACCAACTCAATGCCCATCTCGCCCAGAAGCTGGGCCTTGGTCTGGGGAAGGGTCAGGTAGTAGTGGGGTTGATTGCCGCCGATGACCATCCTGGGATGTGGAAAGAAAGTCAGCACCACTGGAACCTGGTGGTTGGCATGCGCCTGATCGAGCAGCTGGTTGATCAGGTATTGGTGCCCACGATGTACACCATCAAACATCCCGATGGTAACAACGGATGGCCGGGATAGGTCAGCTTGTTCGAGAGAGTGGATGTGGCGCATAGGCATTTTAGTGAGTTGGTCAGCTATCGGTAACTTGGCCCCTAGTTCATTTGCCTGATAGCTGCGAGATTGTGATTGAGTGTATTCTACCTCTTACTGCTATCAAGAAACACTTTTCTGGGATGCCAGGCGCGGTCTGATTCTGTGCTTTCGAGGATAGCGATAAGCTGTCCTTGAGCTGAATAAGCCCCGGCTATCCCGGCGCTGCCATCAGGAGCATCGATGGACATTCCATGCTGGAGGCGTTCGATTGCCTGTTCATCGACCGTCACGTGTGGCCAATCCTGTAAGGCCGCGCTGGCGGGCAAGAGGTGGTCATGCCATGTGCCGGTTTCAAAAGAGGCTCGCAGCATGTCCCAGGCGGTGGCATCCTCTAACTTGAAAGCACCGCTTGCCGTACGAACCAGGTGAGCCAGTGTCGCTCCGCAGCTGAGCAGCTCGCCCAAATCATGTGCCAGACTGCGGATGTAGGTCCCGGCAGAGCAGCGAACAAACACATCGATGCGAGGCGAAGCGAAAGCCAGCAGGGTCAGCTCGTGAATCACGACACGGCGCGGTGCCAGGGTGACCGTTTCGCCGGAACGCGCGCGTGAATAGGCTGTCTTGCCCTTGACCTTGATTGCCGAATAGACCGGCGGGACCTGCTCGATCTCACCGCGAAAGCACGCCAGTGCAGCCTCTATTTGTTCAGCGCTCAGATTGGATGGCAAATCTTGCCGGGCTGTTATCTGCCCTTGCAGATCATAGGTATCAGTGGAGAGGCCCAGCTTTATCTCTGCCCTATAGCATTTGGTGGAAACAGATAGATATTCGACCAGCCGGGTGGCCTGACCCAGCGCCAGCACCAGCACACCTTCGGCCAGGGGATCGAGCGTCCCCGCGTGGCCAACGCGGCGCTCTCCCGTGCCACGCCTCACACCTGCTACAATGTCATGCGAGGTTGGACCGGAAGGTTTATGGATGTTCAGCAGTCCAAATACCAAAACCGGCTCAACCTTTTTCTGTCACAGATGCGATCTGGGCTTTGAGTAGTGGGATCAGCCTTTCAACGACTGCTTCGAGCGAGCCTTCGATGAGGCAGCCGGCAGCCTGGGGATGCCCGCCGCCGCCAAGTGACAGAGCCACGCTGGCAACGTCGTAGTCGGGACGTGCCCGCAAACTGATGTCTATTTTGCCATCGGATTTCTCGGTGAGCACTGCCGAGATATTGGCCTCCGCCGCGCTGATCAGAATATTCGACAGCCCGGTGTCGCTGATGTCTCGTAGTCCGATCTCGCGGCGTTTGGCGGCGGAAATGGTCGTCCATATAACGCTGTCGTCCATATGGAGATTACTCAGCCCCAAGCCCCACAGTTGAAGTACAGACAGTGAGCGGCGGCTAAAGACTGCTTCTATGATGGCGGCAAGATCGATGCCTGTCTCAAGTAAGCGTGCGGCGACATGCATTGTGTGGGGAGTGACGCTGCTGGTTCCAAAACTGCGAGTATCGCCAACCAGCCCGGCAGCTAGGCAGGTGGCTATATCCTTGGTGATGATCACACCAAGGGCATCAAGCACCGCCGGCAGCATTTCTGTCGTTGCGGCAGCTTGCGGATCAACAAGGTTAATCGTGCCGAAATTGACGTTGGTTATATGATGATCGATGTTGATGATTGGAATACCGGCAGAAAGCCACGCGGTAGAGCTCTCTCCAAGCCGCTCTACATCGCTGGCATCCACACCGATGAATAGCTCCGGTTGTATATCTGTACTCGATGCGACTGCATCGCCGCCGGGCAGGAAGCGGAGCTTGGTAGGAACGGGGTCGTCGCACAAAAAGGCGACCTGTTTGCCCAGGGATTGCAGTCCCAACCCCAGTCCTAATAGCGAGCCCAGGGCATCCGGGTCGGGCGAGATATGGGTGGCAATGGCGATCCGCTCAGATGCCTCGATCAACTTGACGGCTTCTTCAGTTGGGGGCATCGGCATTTTCCGCTTCTTCGCCGTTCTGTGTTTCGCGCAGCGATGCGATTAGCGCGTCAATTCGAGCTGCGGTTTCCAAGGATTCATCCCACTTAAAGCGTAGCTCAGGCGTATTTTGCAGCTGTACTCGCTTCCCAAGTTCGTATCGCAAGAAACCGGCTGCTCTATCCAGACCAGCCATGACTTCCCGCTGTGCTTTTTCTCCTTGCAGAGAGTTAACGTATACGGTTGCGACCATAAACTCCCGATCGATGAGCACGTCCATTATAGTGACGCCGTCGAGCCGGGGGTCTTCTGCTTCAAATTGAATGAGTTCGGCCAGGACCTGATGAATCTGCTCAGCGACCCGCCGCTGTCTTTTGGTTGGCATATGGATTACTCAGTTCTCATGTCGATGTCGGTACACAACATTGATAGTACTATGTCATCCATCGTCTGTTAGTTGACTCGTTTGCGCACTGTAAACTGAATGATATCGCCTGCCTGGAAATCAGAGAATCCTTCGACGCCGATGCCGCACTCGAAGCCCGTTCGGACCTCGCGCACATCTTCCTGAAAACGCTTGAGGGAAGAGACTCCACCCTGATGGATGACTTGATGGTTTCGTATGACACGGACTTGCGCGCTGCGTCGAGCCTCGCCTTCGCGGATGAATGATCCGGCGATGGCACCCGCCTTAGGAATCTTGAAGACCTGCCGTACCTCGGCGGTTCCGATGACGATGTCTTCATAGACCGGCTCCAGCAGACCCTCTAATGCCTTTTCAATATCATCGATCAGCTTGTAGATGATATCATAGAGGCGGATTTCAATACCTTCGTTGTCGGCAAGCCGGCGGGCTGCATTGTCAACCCCCACCTGGAAGCCAACGATGATCGCTTTTGACGCCGAGGCCAACATCACGTCTGACTCGGTTACATCGCCGGTCTCGGCATGTAGAATCTTGACTTTAAGCTCGGATTCCTTTTCTGCTACACTCAATTTCTCCAAAGAGGATACGACAGGCTCCATCGAGCCCTGGACATCCACTTTGATGATCAGGTTGAGTTCTTTTGCCTCTCCTGCCTGGAAGCGAGCATAAAGCTCTTCCAGGGTAAAGGCTTCCCGCTCAGCGGTGCCGCCGCGTAGCGCCTCGGCTTTTTCGGCCAGGATGGCTCGTGCTTCTTTCTCGCTCTTGACAACCTCGAAGAGAGTCCCGGCTGCCGGGATCTCGTTGAGGCCCATTACACGCGTTGGTACAGAGGGCAAAGCTTCCTTGATTTCCTCACCACGATCGTCAAACATGGCTTTCAGCCGTCCATAGGCAGTCCCGGCCAACACGACATCGCCTGTGCGCAGGGTGCCATTCTGCACAAGCAAGGTTGCCATGACGCCTCTGCTCTTGTCCATAGACGCCTCCAGGACCGTGCCGGCGGTATTCCCGTCGGGGTTGGCTTTTATCTCCGTTTCGTCAGCGGTCATGAGGATAGCTTCCAGCAGATCCTCTAATCCCTTGCTTGTCTTGGCAGACACGGGGATGATGAGTGTGTCACCGTCCCATTCATGAGGCTTCAGATCGAGATCTGCCAGTTGTTGCATGACTCGGTCAGGATTGGCGTTGTCACGGTCAATCTTGTTGAGCGCGACCACTATCGGCACATTGGCAGCACGTAGGTGAGAAAGTGCCTCGCGAGTCTGGGGCATCACGCCGTCATCAGCAGCTACTACGAGTATGGCAACGTCAGCCCCCTGGGCTCCGCGTGCTCTCATGGCTGTGAACGCCTCGTGGCCGGGGGTGTCCAAAAAGGTGATTTTGCGTCCTGCCTGTTCGATCTGGTAAGCACCGATGTGTTGTGTGATTCCGCCAGCCTCACCGGCGGTTACATTGGTCGACCTTATCTTGTCCAACAGGCTGGTTTTGCCATGATCGACATGGCCCAAGACGGCCACAACCGGAGGTCGATCAACGAGGTTGGCAGGATCTTCTTCATCATAGAACTGCCGCCATGCAGGACCACTCTCTGCCTCTTCTTTTACTTCTTCTTCGATTGTAATAGGTTGGGGGTCAAAGCCCATTTCCGCGGCGACGATGGCGGCAGTATCATAATCAATTTGCTGATTGATGCTTGCCATTACGCCATTGCTCATCATCTCTTTGATGACAGCAATAGGGGTAACACCCAGGAGCTCTGCCAGCTCTCGGACTGTAAGGCCACTGGGAATTTCAACGATGTTTTGTTCTTGTGTTTCTGCTGCTTCTGCCATATGCACCTCCACTTGGCCCGACTGTGGCTGCCAGAGGAATGTGCCTTGGCTCTACCAGGTAGATTCTATGATGTTCTCCCCAGTATGTTCCACAATCGGTTAGTCATGATTCGGTTGTAAGTTTGGCGCTAATTGCGTCACATATGCGGATAGACGCACACGATCTTGTTCGGTAAGCGCAATCCGCAGTGCTTTGCTCAATAGATCACTGTATGCAGCTTTCTTCCAACAGGTGGGGTTGCTGCACAAGTAAGCCCCACGTCCGGGTGCCTTGCCTGATGTATCAATCTGGATACCCGCCTCGGGTGAGCTTACCAATCGTGTCAACTCACGCTTAGGGCGCACCTGCCGACATACAACACAGCTTCGCTGCGGGATATGTTTGTGCCTCACGGCTTTCTGTTTAGCCGCCATTATCCTGCCATCTGCCACAACATATCGATCCGCATGCTCTCCCTGGCCTGTTCATCTCGGCCAATTACTCCTCATCATCTTCAATGACGAACCCTTCCCACTTTTCACGCCTGCGGCTTGGCTTGCGCCGGCGCTTGGCAACCACCTGGCCCAGTTCCTCATCATAAACCAGCTGGCGGCGGCGTTTCTTGGCTTTTTCGCGCCTGGCCTGTTCCTCTTCTTCTGCACTCATACCCTCGTATTCACCCGGCTCATCCTCATCTTCGTATGTCTCGTATATCTTTTCTTCGGCGGCCGGTGAGATATCTTCTTCCATCTCGACCATCTCGCTTAAGACTGCTTCGGAGGGCATATCCGCCATGTCAGACAACTGGGCTACCAGAGCAGCTCGCTGAGCACGAGCAAGCTCCTCTTCTTCCGATCTGTCAGACACAGCAGCTTCTTTTTCGGTCGGAAGCTCCTCTACTGCTTCTGCTTGAGCAGTGGGGATCTCTTCCTCGCTGGCAGCGGACTCGATTTCCGCCTCAGTCACCAGTTCTTCTTCGGCTTCTTCTGCAACAGGCTCTTCTAGTTCCGGCTCCGGGAATTCTATAGATGTGAGTGCAGCCTCGATAGCTTCGAGACTGGTTTCTCCAATGCCGGATAAATTCATGAGAACATCAGTGTTGAGATAGTACTGTTCCAGCGTCTGACCGACTGTGGAGTAGCCTGCCTCGGATAGAATATTGTAGATCCGTTGAGGAAGATCGGTGTCTTCGAGTGGATGTTCATAGGCAAGCACGGGTACCTGAGCACGGGCAGCTTCTTGAAAGGCACGGCGCTCGGCACGGTTAGCCTCGCGGATTTCCAATCGGTGTGTCTCGATTAGATCGACAAGTCTGACAAGGACCTCGTAATCTTCAGGGGTGATCGGCCGGTTGGTCTCTCGCTTTTCCATGATGGCATACGATTGTTCGATCAGCGCCGTATGTTTCTTGACGACATCGGCTATCTCTGGTTCATCGAGGCGGGTGAGTGTTTCCTGTGCGGCTTCCATCACGCTCTTGATATCGATCCGCCAGCCTGTCAGTTTGGCCGCCAGTCTTGCATTCTGACCCTCACGGCCAATTGCCAGTGAAAGCTGATCGTCTGGTACAACGACGATACCGGTGCGCCCTTCATCAGGGTCGTCATCTAGAAAGACACTGCTCACACGCGCCGGACTGAGTGCCTTGGCAATGAACGTCTTGGGATCGGGGTTCCATTCGATGACGTCGATCTTCTCATTGTTCAATTCTTTGACAATGCCCTGGATCCGTACCCCTCGCATACCAACGCAAGCCCCTACCGGGTCGGCGCCTTCCTGCAAAGCGGCAACCGCCACCTTGGAGCGTGCTCCGGGTTCTCTTGCAATACTTTTGATTTCAACTGTGCCGTTGTAGATCTCCGGTACTTCATATTCCAGCAATCGGCGCAGCATATTGCGATGTGTGCGGCTGACGACGATCTGTGGCCCGCGGTTGGTTTTGCGGACCTCCATTACATAGGCTCGCACTTTATCGTGAACGCGGTAGCGCTCATTGGGCATCTGCTGGCTGTGTGGCAAGATCGCTTCTGTCCGGCCAAGTCCAAGCGTAACCATACCACCAGAATCACTCTGAACCGTCCCGGTGATCAGATCGCCAATGCGCTCAAGGTATTCCTGGTATTGTGCATCACGCTCTGCCTCTCGCATCCGTTGCAGAATGACCTGCTTGGCTGTTTGGGCAGCAATGCGTCCAAAGTCCTGCGGTGTACTTTCAACCATCACCATATCACCGAGTTCCGCTTCCGGTTCCACAGTTCGGGCGATCTCAAGCGGGACCTCGGTCAGTTCTGATTCGACCGTCTCGACGACTTCTTTTTCAACCCAGACATCCAGCGTGCCGTTTTTCTCGTCTATACGAGCTTCGACGTGCTGGCCGGTACCAATACCAGCATTGCGCCGATAGGCTGACACCAACGCGGCCTTAAGCGCCTCCATGATTGTCTCACGGGATAGTTTGCGCACTTCGGCGATCTCATTGAATGCCAGCAGAAAATCACTCTTCATTGCTGCCGTGGCTCCATCTATTCTACATACAAGGGAAGGTGCCTTAATGGGACTATTCCCTTAAACAACGAAACGTGGGAAGCGCCCACGTTTCGAAATGACCGTTATTGGTTTCTCGCACGTGCCCATAGTATACAGCAAAGCGAGGTGTTTGGCAAACAAAAAGACCTGTTGGAAAAGCACGGGAAACCTGACAAGGTTTCCTTGTTCCTTGCGGCGCTGTAAGGTGCTTCTCATGTCTGGAAGCTTTCTTTGTCTCACATGAATAGTTGATCCAGGGCCGCGATGTATAACACGAATGCACACGTTGATGAAAAACTCTGTAGCTGGGTAAACCAATACCAACGCTTGCGATAGCTTTCCCAGTTGCCCGGCGGTGATTGGTCGGACCAGCTTGCGAATTTGTCGTATAGGGGCTCCAATAAGAAGCGTGACACGCCCACCGAGCCGACGAGAAAAACGATCCAGCCGGCCAGGGTCAGGGTAAAGGGCAGCGATTCGCTTTCGTTCAGTCCCCCGACCAGCGCGATTGTGGGCGATAGCATGGAGAGGATAATCAGTGTGTAGTTCGCTGGGCCGATATCTGATATCCTGAGGAAGCGATGGCAAATTGAGGTGAACTCAGGCCCTGACAACTTCCTGACCGAGGGGTAGAACAGCAGCGTGATGGCCAGCGTCATCCCACTGAACAGTCCGGTCATGACGATACTGGCCATCAATGCAATTCTGAATACGAGAGTGCCTGACATATCTAACATAGCTGGGGTGTCCTCTAATCTCCGATTGTAATCAGGTCGATTTTTTGAAGCACGCAGTTTATTTGGCTTGGCCAAATATGTAGAGTTCTTTGCGGCTGCCGAGCACGAGTAGATCGTATTATGCGGACAATCTGTGTGGTGTGCAACTATTCTCCAATACCTGCCTGATGATCTGAGAGCCACAATCTGGGACTGCCGGGATCATTGTTGTCCACGACTACATTGGTGTGTGCACGAGGGTGGCAGCTTCCCAGATAAATACGCTGGCCTGGGATGTAGCGTTTGAGATACCGCTCAATGACTTGTTCTTCGGTCCCGAGTAAATCCCGGTCACGCTGCATGGCCCTTGGGAGGGTCTCAGTGAAATCCACCTCAAGAAAAATCGTGTAATCCCAAAACCCGATCAGCTCTGGCCTCAGCAGAAAAATACCGTCAAAGAGCAGGATCGAATCCTCTCGGGCCTGGTGAATGATCGTGGGCTGAGCGGTGTCTTGCCGGAAGTCAAAGGCAGCCGCTTGATATCTGAGGCTGCCTTCCGGGCCAAGTGGCTCAAGCAGCGCTTTCTTGATAAGGTCATGATCGAACGAGTCCTTATAGTACCCTTCGGGCGATAACGATCCTCGCCGGTACCGGACTGCACGGGGATGGTGAAAATCGTCGATGGAAGCGCGGATGATATGCCGTCCATGTGCTTCGAGAGGCGATACCAATTCATCAGCCAGCATAGTTTTTCCGGCCGCATCTACTCCATCGATGGCGACGCGTGTGGGGTGTGGCCGTCTGACCGAGTCAATTAGCCGTGCCAGTTCTATGATGAGATCGTCGCGTTTCATTTGCTGTTCGCCCTGCCTCAGGTCATCGAGAGGACATCATACCCACCCTTTTGAACGCCAGCGGCGCATCAGTGCAGGCCGTGAACTGTACTTCTCAACCAGCTTGTTGATCCGCGATTGGAAGACGTGGGGGGTGTTCTGATAATCGGCCAGTTGGCTGAGTTTGACGAGCAGCTCCGTGGCTTTGTCGTAGACGGCGGCGGTCTTGTCACCTTGCAGCAGACCCTCGACCTCCTGCCAGATTTGCGCTTCACGGGGGGCCAGCTTCTGCATTTCTTCGATGTGCTTCTTGCGGGCCTCCTCAGCCTGACGCTGAGCCTCTACTTTTTCGAGCTGCTCGGCCCGCTCGGCGAGCTCCTCGAAGGTGCGCCGCTCTTCTTGACGGGGAGAGTGCGATTGGGGTAGGGAGGCTGTCAGGTGCTTGCGAAGGGCCATCGCTACGCCTGCTTCACCCTCTGCCAGCCGGGCCAGGAAGTCGTCGCACTCCGCACGCGGCATCTGGGCGATCAGCTTGTGGTAGTCCACAGCGGTGGATTTGATATCGGGGCTGGCTTCGGCCGCGGCCTTTACCAAAGCTTCATCGATGTCAAACACATCGACGAAGCTTTGCAGGGCCGGGGTGAGCTTCTTCAGGCCGGGTGGTACAGGGGGTTCCTTGGCATCGGTGATGTAATCGTCTTCATCATAATCATACAGCGCGCCCGACTCTACTGCCTTCAGCCAGGCCAGGTACAGCAGGCGGTAATCGCCCTCGATGAGATCGTTGCGAAGATGCACAAAGCTGGACAGCTCACCTCCCGGCTCTATCCAACCCCAGCCTTCCTCTTCGTGGAAGCTCATTTCAAGAACATGGCAAGTTCCAACCGGCTCCAAAGAGATGCAATTGTCCACACAGTAAGGTTTGACGGCTTCGCTGTCCAACACTCCCTGTGGAAATCGAAACATCAGGTGCATGCTGCCCCAGTTTGCCATATAGAAATGGGCATCGAAGTATTCGGCGAGCACCTGCTTGGGATCGTGCCTGAAGTTGCTCCAGCTGTAGGTGACGACTGCCCGGCTGGCCGTTACCTCGATGTGGCTGGAAAGCCTGTTGACGGCAGCCTGCTCTTCAGACGTCAGCGTACGGTCGACGGTTTGCCATTCGTAGTATTGGAATTCGCTCATGATCTTGATCCCCAAAAAGTGCTGAGTGCCGAGTAAACGGTTGTCGTTGGCAGCGATCACCGTCTTTTGATCCACTCGACGAAGCGTTGGATTTTGTCTTCTGCCAGCAGTGCCTCTTTGGTATTGAGATAGCGTCCCAGATCCTTTTCCGAAAAAGCATCGTGGAGGTATGAATGGCAGCTGTAGCAGATGTTGATGCCGCGGCTCATCTCTTCCCGCTTGAAATTCTTCTTGAACCATTTGTTAGAGTGGCAGGTGCGTGGGATGAGATGATGGAACGTCAGCGGCCTGATTCTACCACATAGCTCGCACTTCCCTGCAGCATCTCGTGTATCCATTGTTCGATGATTGTATCCGGGCTTTCACGGCTTTTCCAGGTGGCGGAACCGGGGATTGTCGTGTTTTGACCAGAATGCGTTCCGGTCTGACCCGCGCGCGTTCCGGTCTGACCCGCGCGCGTTCCGGTCTGACCCGCGCG
>JAFGMS010000540.1 GCA_016927375.1 Anaerolineae bacterium | reverse complement strand
GATTGGCCCATTCCTCACTGGAAACCAAGATGTCTCTTATAGGAAATCGGGCAGGTCGAATTCTTGCCGGAATAGATACAAGCCGATTTGTGATCGAGAGGTTTACGCTCAACTCAAATGAAACACGCCCTTATGATTGGAAATCGGTGTCGATTTGTGTAATTCATAGATAGAAATATCGTGCATCATACCGGTATGTGTATCCCTGTTTCTCTTAAGTTAACGCTTACGCCCCTGATCCCCAACCTCCTTTCGGCTATGATATTCGTCACATGCAAGGTGCGAAGAACTACACTGTGACAGCACATTTAGGGAGTTTATTATTAGAGCTACGAAGTGATGGAGTACTAACAACTCTTCTTCCAAACTCGAACTCCCTCCCTTCATACTCATACTTCAACTAGAATAGTACTCTGTCCCACCGCAACAGGAAAGAACCCCTACAAAAGTAGGGGTTCCCGCCTTTTTATGCCCGATGCATGATTAAGCCATCGCCGGTCGTGCTGGCTTCTGAACCGCCAGCCAAGAGCCCGCTTGTGTGTGTATAAGCTCGATGACAAGGCTGGGATGATTGGTCATCACCAGCCAATGCTCCCCTTCTGCGTCGACCCAGCTGCGCCCGATCTGTGCCACGCTGTACCACGACTTGCGCCAGGTGAAACGCAGCGGTGTGATATTTCCCTCAGTTGTTACCCTGATCTCGATATCGGTGGGTTCTTTGTGGCTCATTCTGCTCGCGGCGATGCCGCCTCTCCCCAAGCAACCAGTATTTGCAGCGCCTTCTCAACCGATTGATGTTTGTTCCCGATCCGGTCGGATTGCCACACGTGGCGTTCGGCGTGGTCACCGTGAGCATCGGCCAGCCCAATCCACACCAGACCAACCGGCTTCTCAGGCGTGCCGCCCTCCGGCCCGGCAATCCCGGTGATGCTCACCGCTACATCTGCTCCCAGCTTCTCTCTCACACCACGAGCCATCTGCCTGGCGACTACCTCACTGACGGCGCCTTCAGTCTCTAACAGAGCGTGGTCGATGCCCAGCAGTGTCTCCTTGGCTGAATAGGCATAGCTTACCACGCCCCCCAGGAAGTACACCGAGCTGCCAGCTACATCGGTGATGCGGCTGGCGAGCAGACCACCGGTGCAGCTTTCTGCGACTGCCAGGGTTAATCTTTTGGCTGTGAAGATGCGCCCGAGCTGTTCTTCCAGCATAGTATCTCCAATCACCCAACATGCCGCAGCGGCACGTGTGCAGCCCATATCCCAGCAAATACCAAAGGGCTCATAACAACCCTATCATTCCCTCCGGCAACGTGAATGAGCCATCCGGCCCAGGTTCGAAATCGAACATGGCAGTTACAGCATCGACGTTGAGCGGGCCATAGATGTGTGGAAAGAGATTCTCGCCTTCGATGGCTGGTCCGGCAGGAGCTTCGTAGCGCAGCTCAGCCTGGAGCTTATGCGTATTGATACACAGCAGCACCAGGCCATGCTGGCCGGAATAATAGGAATTGGCAACAGCGGCAATCTGGCGAATGGTCGAGCAATGGATAAAACCATCCGTATCCAGTGTGTCGCCCCGATATTCCCCGGCGGCCTGGGCTTGCTCCCAGGTTTCGCGCCGGGTGATGTGATAGACGGTCACTGATTAGCCCTGCCCAAAGCGTTGATCTTGCACCGCCCGCCGATCCAGCTCAGCGCGCATGGCCTCCGGCGTATTGAAGACCACCGGGTCGATGTAAACATCAGGCCACTGGTCGTGGATCCGGTCGTGCATCTCGCGAACGGTATCCCCGGTTGCCAGCAGCGTCACGGCTATTGATTTGCCTTCAGGCAGCAGCCCCATCAGATCGGAGTTTGGCAAGGCCGTCGGTCGGAAAGCATGCCAATAGCGGTACGCAGTCTGGAAGAGCCATTCGGGTGAGAGCCCGGAAGCCACCACCAAGAAATGGTAATCCAGCTTTGCAGGTGGCGGTCCCGACCGGAGATCATCGATGGTCGACACATCTTGAAGCATCTGGGGCAGAACCTTCTCGTCAGGCGCTGGCTCCATTGGTTTATCCTTATCTGAAAGTGATCGTGTTTCCGCCATTGTGGTGAACTCTTCATTGTAGTCCCAGGCCAGCTCGGGTAGTACCATCTCAATCGGTGATACCTCCGATAAGGGCTCGTTATCCCACTCCTCGAACGGAATGGGCTCCAGGTCTGGCCCAGAATCCTCGAAGGCAATTGGCTCAGCAATCTTTACCTCATCCCGAGGAGCAAATGCCTCAAACGGCGGCATCTCCGCCTCCGTCTCAAGCACCTCATCCGGTACCGTCTCAGGTGCTTCCTCCATCTCCGGCTCAGGTTCCTCTACTGGAAGCTCCTCGGGGCTATCTTCTTCCTCCGGAGAGGTAACGGCTTCAAGTGGAGGCATCTCCATTTCAGCCTCAAACACCTCATCCGGGAACGGCCCAGGTGCTTCCTCCATCTCCGGCTCAGGTTCCTCTACTAAAAGCTCCTCGGGGCTATCTTCTTCCTCCGGAGACATTTCCATCTCTATCTCAGATTCCTCGAACAATATCGAGCCGAAGGCATCTTCCTCAGGTGGTAATGTCGACGGCTCAGTTATCCCTCCCAGAAAGGCATCGAGGGCAGCTCCTTCCAAAGGCTCAGACACCATATCGAAGGGGATCGAAGCTGGTGAAGCCGTTTCCTCCAGCGGTTCGGCGGGTACTGGTTGTATATCTTCCTCTTCCTCGGGGGCGATCTCGCAGCTGATATCGAGATCGGGTACTTCTTTCAAGATCGGAGACTCGATGAGCATCAGCTCGATCGCCGGGACAGCCCCTTGTTGGTCATAGTACTCGGCCTCAGTTGAGAGGGTCAGCCCAAACAACCAGGGTGGTCCCTGGTGGGCAATCCAACGCCACATTGCCAGCGTAGCTTCCGCGTGGCTGTCGCGGCTGAATGGTGGGTAGCGTTTATCTTGCTGGACGGGCTCATCATCTGGGCCTGGTATCGGGCCGATGCCGCCTGTCGTTCCCACGACCGGCACAGGCCCTGCATCGAAGGTCTTTTTCAGCAGTTCCTGGAAGGCCTGCCCCGTCGCTACCAACCCGTTGGGATCGCCATGTGGTGTATCTTGCGTACCACCAAAAATAGTCCGGCCGGGGTCATTGCGCTGCTGGAGCGGATCGTAGGGATATTCGAAATGCCAACCTCCTTCAGCCGCGCTCTGCTGATAGTAAGGCCGGGCAATATAGCTGGGCCCGCCGGGAGGCTCCTGGTAGTAGTGGTTCAACACATAGGGATGCGTCGCGCACCACAAGCCGTTGGAGAGCACATTGGCAAAACGAACTGCCTGATTATCGCGCAGGTACGCCATGCACACTACCAGCCAATCAAGAGTTGCCTGGCGTGGCTCAGTCGTTTCAGCCATTGCCGGGAAGGCCGGGTATCCCCCCATTTCGATGATGCGTTCGGCCCAGTCCAGCCAGTTGTCCATCAGCGGTTTGATGCAGCCCTCGATATTGTTCCAATCGATGCTCAAGGCTGCGGTGTCTCGCATGGAAGGCCATGAAGATGCCAGATTGGGCTCATCGTAAAGCTCGAACCAGCGGCATCCGGCTTCAAGATATTGGCGATAGATATCGTACCAGCTGTCGAGCGCGGGCATTGCCCCCATGCGTTCGCGGAAAATGCGGACGATGGGCATACATCCCTGCTCGATTAAACGCGGCGTTACTTCGACCTGTTCTGTCCCGCCAACGACCAACTTGGCCCAGCCCATCTTGGTGCCGGTATAGCGCGTCGCATTGAGCGGAAAATAGGGGCCGTTATTGTGCAGCCCACGCGGGTTCCTGAACCACTTGTAATCTCTGAAGTTCATCACTGTTCTCCACTACTGTTTACCCAAACCGGTTCAAGTATGTCGCTCGACGATCAAGCTCAGACCGCATTTCATCCAATGTATCGCACACAATGGGATCGTAGTAGATATTTGGCCATCTATCACGGACGTTCTTGTCCATATACTCGATCGTGTCACTGCGGGCCAATACAGTCACTGCCAGCGTTTTACTATAAGGCAGCGTATCGATCAAGTTCCAGTCGGCCAACACAGCAGGTCGAAAGGTCTGCCAATAGCGATTGGCTGCCTGGAAGAACCAGTCAGCCTGCAACCCGGGCGCCAGGATTAACCAGTGGTAATCAGGCGATCCGCTGGCTAACGGCCCTGGCCCCGTGACCGGACCCGCTGTCGGTTGTTTACCTGAGCTGGTGCTGGGCTCTCTCTCTGTAGAGCTGGTATTCAGCCCAAGCACGTTCTTGTAAAGGACCGGCTCGCCGCTCAGCCGGAGGATAGCCGGCGTGGCCACATCGCCAGAGTAGAAGTACTCCTCCTCGATCCATAATGTTACACCCCAAAACCAGTTCGGGGCTTTCTCCACGATCCACCGGAACATGGCAACGGTTGCTTCACCATGCGCCTGGCGGTCGTAAGGTGGGTACCGGATGTCTTGCTGCTCGACCTTGTCAGGCGCCGGGATAGGATAGATACCACCTTCTGTACCCACAACCGGCACCGGCCCGGCCCTGAAATACTTCTTGAGCAAATCCTGAAAAACCCTCCCACAGGCCACCAGCCCGTTAGGATCGCCGTAGGGCGTGAGCTCGGTTCCTCCATAGACAGTCCGCCCAGGGTCATCTTTTTGCTGAAGCGGATCGTAGGGATACTCGAAATGCCATCCGTCCGTGCTCCCATTGAGCTGATTGTGCGGGCGTGCCTTACTGGCCGGTCCACTTGTCGGTTCCTGGTAGAAATGGTTCAGCACGTAGGGATGTGTAGCACACCATAAGCCGTTGGCGATCACGGACTTAAAACGGGCTCTGTGGTTTTCCCTTAGATATTTCACACAGACTTCCAACCAGTGGATAGTTGCCAGGTTAGGCTTAACCGTTTCGGTCATGGCCGGAAAGGCCGGATAACCTCCCAGCTCAATAACCCTCTCAGCCCAGTCCAACCAGTTGTCCATCAGCGGCTTGATACACCCCAGCTCGTTCTGCCAATGTACCTCAAATGGCCTGCCTGCGCCGTCATGGGTGGCCCACTCATGTTCATAATTGGGTTCGTTGTAGAACTCGAACCAGTAGCAGCCCGCTTCGACGTACTGGCGGCACAGGTCGTACCAATATTCCGGGGCAGGCAGACCGCACCAGCGAGCACGGAAAAAACGCAGGATCGGTGTGCATCCCTTGGCGTTCAGGCTTTTGACCGCTTCGATGTATTCGGCGCTGTCGGTGACCAGCTTTGCCCACCCCATCTGGGCAAAGGTGAAATTCTCAATCCTGAAGGGCGCTGGAGCACCCTGTTTGTGCATGCCTCGAGGGTTTTTCGACCATTTATAATCTCGAAGGTTCATGTCATTTCCTCAAAAAAACAGTGCCGGGTGCTGAGCGGTCGTTAGCCATAAGCCGTCAGCCCCTTTTCCGTGAGCGCCTTGCCATTCCTATGGTCGCCAGCGCTGTTACAATACTGATTGCAAGCCCAGCATACACGGTTATTGGGCGGAAGACCAGCGAGACATCGTGTTCGCCCGCCTGATCGATATAGATTGCCCGGAAGGCGCTGTTGGCCCGGTAGATTGGGACAGCCTGCCCGTCGATTGTTGCCTTCCAACCCGGGTAATAGACCTCGCTCAACACCAGATAGGCTGGGGTATCCGTACTCACCTTTAAGTCAATCCGGTTTGCCTCATAGCGCGTATAGGTCAGGGTCTCTTTGCCTTTAGGTGTTTGCCCTTCCAACGGTGAGCCACCTTCGATGTACGCAACTGCTCGCGCATCCCAATCCGCTGCATGGACGAGCTCCCAGGCTTGAGACTGCTCTTCCACCACCACGACCTTATGAACCACCAAAGCCATCGGCAGGGCCTGCGAGTTCTCGTAAATCGCCAGCCCTTCATTAGTCTGGTGCGCCGGCACAAACGTAGCATCGCCGGGGGCTTCACCGTCGGTGATGACGTATTGCACCCCAAGAAAGTTGTAAGGGGCCGAACCCCGCCAGCCCAGGCTCAGATAGTAAGTCTGGTATGTGGCAATGGTGAGCGGGTTGAATATCCCATAGATGTCATAGAGAGAGCCGCCATAAAGCACGGCAAAGTCCGGCTGCTGCCAGCCTGCCTCCGGCGGGAAATACGTATCGACGCGAAAGGGCTCATCCGGCTGCTCTGCGAGCCAGGCTGCAGCACCGGCATAGGTATCGTAGCCGGCGCCAGGATTGCTGTCCTGGATCTCAACCTGCGCCCCGAACCCAATCAGCTCGGCGGCAACCATTACCCCTGCCAGCCACGGCAAACCAGGCACATGATTTGCGGTGATTGACCCCTTCAACCGTTCCCAAGGGATCGCTTCCAATCCCCACGCAGCCAGCATAGCCCAGGCCATGTTGGCCGGCAAGATGAGCCGGGCCGGTGCTCGAAAACTCTGAAAGCCGGGGACGATGTCGTACAGCAGCCGGTGCAGCGGGAAATATTTACCCAGCGCTGCCAGAAAAGCCACCACCCACAGAATGGTCAGAAAGATCACCCAACGCCGCCGTCGTACGCGGAGCCCTTGCACTGTCCCATAGATCGCCAGAACCAGCGCTGTCACACCAATATAGCCCACCGCTACCCGGTCGAAATCTCCCTTGAAGCGGAACGGCCCACGCCCATACACCCAGGGAGCCACCAGACCGATCAGACCGCGCGGGGCAAGACTGAACTTGGAAGCTTCTTCGTAGACCAGCTCGGCGCGAGCGGTGTAGCCGGTCATCTCCAGCGCGGGCAGCCATCCCCCCGCACTCAATCCCAAACCGATCAGTATGATCAGCATAATCAGGCCGACGGTCCGGAGCAGGCTTTTCCCTTTGCTTGCTTGCGAAGCGAAGCCCTGAGATGAGGGGAGGCGGGTGAACACCCGCACGCTGATCCACCACAGCCCAATCACACCGATCATCAGCGCGGTGTAATAGGTGATCTGGCCGTGTCCGGCCAGCGTCCCTATTCCGAATGCCGCCCCACCCACAAGCGCCCAACGCCAGTCGAGGTCACGCAGCCCGCGCCATACCCCAAAAAATACCAGCGGCAGCCATGCTGCCACCGCGATCAGGTTGTAGTGGCCCTGGTGGGTGACGAACACATCCGAAAACATCCAGGCGATGGCGCCGAGTGCGGCGGCGGGTGAGCTGATCGACCTTTCAGAAGACGAGAAGGCCAGCCGCAGACAGGCGTACATCGCTACTCCGGTGAACCAGATGTGGGCGATTACCATCGCCTCCATGGCCTGGTAAGGGAAATCAGGCAAAGCAAACAACAACCAGTTCGGAGGATAGAGAACGCCACTCTGGTTATCAGCCCAGAAAGGCGCGCCGCTGTACAGGTGAGGGTTCCATAACGGTAGCTGGCCGCTTCGTAGCATCCTCCCGGCAAATGTGTAAGTCGGCCAGATAAACGACACCAGATCGCCGCCGCCGGAGGGCATCCACTTGCCCAACAGCCACACCGGTGCATAAAAGACCAGCACTGCCAGCGTGATCAGGCCCAATGCTAACCAGTCAGATTTGGAAAAAGAAATCCGGGGGAGCTTCATATTGATGACTTGGAGATGATGGTTAATGGCATATAGTCGATAGTAGCCGGCATCATCCGAACGGCAGTCCGGCATCAGCGCGCGCGTTGAGGATCGACTCCATCAGCGGCAGCTCATCGGCTACCACCAGGTCGAGCCGGACATTGCTGCGCTGCGCCAAAACCTGCTCTTCGGTGAAGGCTGACGTGTCTGAGCGGGCCAACACTGTTACCACCACCTCTTTCTCCGGCGCAATGTAGAGCAGCAGTCCCCAATTATCCGTCACAATGGGTTGGAAGCGCTGCCAGTAGCGCCGCGCTGCCTGGAAGAACCAGGCTGCCTGCAAACCGGGAGCGAGGATCATAAAATGGTAGTCATAGCCTTCTGCCATGTGCAATGTCCCTTTTGGTGTTTGTTTGGGGGCGATGTATAGCTGTCGCCTCCATTCTCCCAACATAGATCTACGCCGATAATAGCATTGCGTGAAGGGATGGTCAATTTGTGGCCGGGTCACCAGCCAACGATATAATACCGCTGTAGTTTCGACTTTTT
>JAFGMS010000539.1 GCA_016927375.1 Anaerolineae bacterium | reverse complement strand
TTCTGTTGATAGCTCATCATAATGTGTCCCTGTCATTTTACGCCTTTTTCCTCACAGCCCCCTACAATTGAGTTCGCCAACAGTATCGGTAACTGGGTGTATCTCATTTCACCTGAGTACAAACTTCCCGATCACAGAGCATTTTGTATCTGTTCCCAACAAGAATTCGCCCTGCCGATTTCCTATAAGGGACATCTCGATTTCCAGTAAGGAATGGACCGGTTTCCTATAGGGAATGGGTCTGTTTCCTATGAGGATTTACTCCGAATCCTACGAGGATCTGCTTGTTTCCTATCAGGATCCGGAGCGTTTCCTATGCGGATCTGATCCATTTCCTATGAGGATTTGACCTGATGGCAGGTAGGATTTTGTAGCGGTTCAATTCATCCGGCTGTGACGTGGAACGGTTCACGCAAATCCCGAGAAGCCTTTCAACTGAGATGAAATACACCCGAATGAAAAGACCCTGGAAAGCCGCCAGATGCTTGAGAATTGAAAAGCAAATCGTCGCGACGCTTAAGTCAACAGTTGCTCCTATGTTTTAACCGATTGCGGACCGCTGAGCGCTCATCTTTCGGTAATCAACCTGATCTTGCGGTCGAAGAAGAGATAATCGTAGGCCCAATTGAGCAGGACCACCAGCCGGTTGCGGAAGCCGACCAGGTACATGATATGGACGACCAGCCATACCAACCAGGCCGGTAGCCCATGAAACATCAGCCCAGATATGCTGGCAACTGCCGACCCGCGCCCGATGACGGCCATCGTCCCCTTGTCCCGGTAATGGAAGGGTCTGACTGTCTCTCCTCGCTCACGGCGTAGGATAGCGCTTGCAGCATACTCGCCTTGCTGCATGGCGACCGGCGCCATCGCCGGCAACGGCTCACCCCCCTGCTCCAGATAAGCCATATCACCGATAACAAACACTTCGGAATGATCGGGTAGCGTGAGAGCAGGCGAGACAGCAATGTACCCGCCACGGGCCTTGGGCGCATCGAGCGTCTCGGCAAGCGGAACAGGCTTGACCCCGGCCGCCCACAATAGTGTATGGGTCGTAATCTCCTCGCCGCCTTCCAGCAGCACACGGTCATCCTCGGCACCGATCACCTTCGCCCCCAGCCGGACTTGCACGCCCATTCCCTCCAGCCGCTTCAGGGCATAGTCCTGCAGCTTAGATGAAGGAAGCATAGGCAGCAAACTATCCAGTGCCTCCAACAGGACGATCTTAACTTCGTCGGGATGAATGTAAGGATAGTCTTTGACCATCACCTGTCGGACCAACTCGGCCAGCGCCCCGGTGAACTCGATACCGGTTGGGCCGCCTCCGACGATTACAAAAGTCAGCATTGCGGCACGCCTGGCAGGATCGAGCCTGCGAGACACGTGCTCGAAGATGCTCAGAATGTGGTTGCGAAGCCCAACAGCGCTTCGCAGGCTCTTGAGCTCGAAAGCATGGCGCTCGACGCTCTCCATGCCAAAGAAGCTGGTTGCTGCACCCGCCGCAAGGATCAAATAGTCATAAGGAACCGAACCGTTCTCCCTGGTGATAACCTGGCGCTTCTCAAAGTCAACGCCGGTCACTTCTGAGAGCATAAAGTGCATATTTTCCCAATCACGCGTGATGGCCCGTACCGGGTATGCAATCGCCTCCTGCTCCAGGCTGGCAGTCGCTACCTGGTAGAGCAGCGGCTGGAAAAGATGGTAGTTGTTCCGGTCGATCATAACGATCTCGACCGGCTCTCGTGCCAACGCCCGCGCGGCGCTCAGGCCGCCAAATCCCGTCCCGACGATTACCACACGCTTCATGAGTCATCTCCAGTAAATGGCGTCAGCGATGCTCGATTGGCCGCCGCGCACCAGGGGATTGATCGACAATCCATTTGAGCATATCTATTACGACATCCTTTATCAACTATAGCTCGACACAACACGTTATCCCTATTAGCCCAATAGTAAACCCTGTACTACAATGAGCCATAGTGAGGCACATCGGCAATGATCTGCCAGCCATCGTCTCGCGCAATTTCAGCTTTCTTGCACAGAAAGGACATCAATCGTGTCATCAAATGTCTCTTCAGTTCACTCGATCGAGCTTGGCACTCCTCTTTCCGAACACAAGGTCCGACTTACCATTCGCTTTTTTCTGGCCGTTGTCTTGATCGGCCTGGGCACGCTTGCAACGCTTGCGGCTCTGCTATCCCTTACTCAAGAGACTTCTCTTGCCCTTTGTGTAGGTGTTCCTGGTATGGCAGCGCTTGCCGGCGGATTGCTGATCGGATATAGAGCATTCGTCGAGCGCGACTCCCGGATAAGCGTCTTCCAGAAAGGCATGGTAAGCACCAAGGCCGGTACGGACAAGGTCATCCGCTGGGATGACATCGATGCGGTCTGGCAGGCAATCACCCATCACAAACGCTATGGCATGACTGTCCGGACCACTCACCTTTACACCATCCAATTATCCGACGGCGAAAAGATCAAGTTCAACGACACTGTCAAGAACGTCGAGCAGCTCGGCAGCACCATCCAGCAAGAGGTGGTCAAACGGCTGCTGCCCAAGGCTGCCGAGACGCTCAAGAGCGGCGGGACGGTGAACTTCGGCAAGCTGTCGGTCAGCCCGCAAGGATTAAGCAACAGCAGGGAGACAATTCCCTGGGATCAGGTTCAGAAGGTCAACATCAACCGCGGGATCATCACTGTCCGCAAAGAGGGCAAGCTTTTCAACTGGTCGAATGTCTCCGTAGCACAGACACCCAATGTATTTGTGTTTCTTTCGTTGGTGGATCAGATCGTGGGAATCAACAAGTAAGGAGAAGCATCCAGCACTTAGCCATCAGCTTTCAGAAAATACCTGAGCATTATTCTGATAGATCACGCGCGTCCGGTCATGCACCCGACATCACGTACATTATCGTGCAAGCCAACAAACCAAGAAGCGCACCACCCAGGATTAACCAGGCAACTGTCATAGCTGGAGATAACGTACGAAATGTCGTCCGGTAGGGATTGACACCAGGAGGCAAAGAAGCATTCTGGGCTCTGTCACTACGGCGGCGCTTGAACCGGACCATCGAGTCATCAAGCACCTCCAACATCTCCCATCCAACACACGCTTCCTCATCGATGAGTCTCTGAAGCAGATTGGGATTTCGAAAGGTACCTGTATAGGCCTGCACGACCTTGAATTCCCAATCTTCCTCCAACTCCTTTAGAGAGTACTTCCTATCTTCTCCTTGTGGGCAGCAATTCCCCTGTACCTGTTCCATCATCCACCATACGACTCCGACTACATAGCTTAAAGGATTTCTCTTGGAGGCTCTCAACCATCCGGGAATATTATGCGAGGAAACATTGCTGACAGCAAGCAAGAGCCGAGGGACACCACCATCGATGCCCTATCCTCCACGCAGGTGCCCAATCACACCTCCCATGTGAGGGGTTACAGTTGGTCACCTCGCCTGGTTTCTCAACCTTTCGTGTGCGTCGAAGCTGAGTGCTGACCGCTGATAGCTGATAGCTGATCAGTTACGAAGAAACTACCACCTTATTCCGCTCACTTTTTGGTCTTGACAATGAGTGGCACCTTGCATATCTTCTTTGTCCCATGTGCTTTCTCGGAAGAAATCTGCTGCTGTTTTCGGGTCCGCTTCTCCACTGATCTGCCGATACAGGTCGCTCAAGGTCATTTTCCTACTGCACACCAGCAGCGCATCCGCCAGGTTGAACAAATGCCGCATTTGGGGTTGGTAAAGTACAAAACCGAGTAAGGCTGGTAGCATCCGGAAATACCGTGGAGAAGCCGGTCAAGCCTGATTTGGCGCTCACAACCTCACCCCTGAGAAGCGTAGCAGCGCGATACACGATCTGCGTCCCCTCTCCGCCGGGCGGAGAGGGGGACGTCGCCGACGTGGCTATCAGCCACCGTTGCAGGGGGTGAGGTTCAGCGC
>JAFGMS010000068.1 GCA_016927375.1 Anaerolineae bacterium | reverse complement strand
GTTCCGGGAGTGGCAGGGAACACTCAAGGAGTGGTAGGAACCGTTCCGGGAGTGGCAGGGAACACTCAAGGAGTGATAGGAACCGTTCTATTGTTTTTTGAACACGCTTCTTATTGTCAAGTGGAGTGACTCATGATCCAAGGCTCACCAATGGGGATGAAAATGGCAGCACGTGGATTCCCGCTTTCGCGGGAATGACAGGATGGGTGAGGTGTGCTCGATTGAGTCATGAGAGCAAGAGGCGCATATAGAATTTTAACTCATCACTATTTTCAAAGGAGGAAACAGTGTCAAAACCAAAAAACACCATCGCAGAGCAGTTGAACAGGGCCCAGCTGGCGATTGCCAATACGTTGGGCGATGAGGAGATCCAGACGCTGGTGACGGCTCTTGGCTACCCGGCTGAGGTGATGAGCGAGGGGCAGGTGCTGTACAAGGCCGCTGTGCTGGCGGTCAACGCGCAGCGTGCAGCGGCCGGCGCCCAGCAAGATGCCACGCAGGAGCAAAGCGAGGCCAGAGAGGTTGCTCAGGATGCCTACCAGGCGCTGGCGAAGCTGGCGCGGGCCATCTTCGTCGATGACAAGGCCAGGCTGGAGGCGCTCGGTTTGCGGGGCGAGATGCCACAGGCCACTGCCGAGTTCATCGCTGCAGCAATTACGCTGTTCGAGAACGCCAAAGGTGTCCCAGAGCTGGTCGATTACGGCTACGACGCGGATCGGCTGGCCGCCGAGCACACCAAGATCACCGCTTTCGTTGAAGCGGAAAATCGACAGGAAGCTGCAAAGGGCACCGCCCAGCAGGCCACACGCGAGCAGGATGAGGCACTGAAGGCGCTCAACGATTGGGTCGCCCAGTACATCAAGATCGCCAGGGTGGCCCTACGGGAGAAAACGCAGCTGCTGGAGAAGATCGGCGTGACGGCACGCACCAGCAAGACCCAGGCCCAGCGTGAGGCGCCTCAGAAGGCTGCCGCAACGCGGGCAGAGAGGAAGGCAGAGTAATAAAGCAAGGGCAGACTTCCGAGATCGCACAGATTTCGGAAGTCTGTTTCTTTATGGTGACCCGAGCAGGAAATCGTTCTAGTCAAACTTTGATTAGGCAAATTAGCAGAAAGGGCAAAAAGATGCTTCCGTCAGAATGTTTCTCACACTGGGATAGAGCTCGGGGAGAGCTCATTGGGACGATAGAGGCTTTCGATGAGAGCGAGCTTGAGACGGTTACGCCTGATGGGCGAAAAATAGCGGCAGCATGCAAGAGATTGTAACCTATGGATTCCCGCGAAAGCGGGAATGACAGGAGCGATAAGGAGCAAACAATGAGCAACATCATAAGAGGCGACATCAATGAGGAATGGGCACATGCAGGGTATGTTATGGCGGGTGATTTCGTCTTCCTGTCGTACTGTGTGGGAAATGTTGGAAAGTCAGTGGAAGAGCAAGTACACGGCGCCCTGGACGATATGGAGAGGAAGCTGGCGCAAGTCAATCTTGGCTTGAGCGATGTTGTCAAGCTGGATATCCTGTTGAGAGATGTGTGGAATATCCCGATCATGGAGAAGGTGTTCAAGGAGAGATTCAAAGGCGTCTACCCGGCGCGCAAGACCATCTCGACAGAATTCGCTCATGCCGGTGGCCCGGATGGCCTGCATGTGCAGATCGATGGGATTGCGTACAAGGGAAAGAAAGCATAGCAAGTAGTCCAGCACAAACTGCAGTCGATGCTGGCAAGGAGGAAGAAACATGCATGAATTGGATTGGGAAGATTTTGGCCGGGTCTTGCCACTCTTCGAGGGTCTCGAAGTTGACAAACTAGCCTTACAGCTGGTGATTAGAGGGGCCTATCCGGGTAGGGTGTTTGTTGATCGTAGAGAAGAGCCAACAACGGCTCTTGTTGCCGCCAGCACCTGCTACCTGGGAGGCGACGCGAGAGACACAGAGTTGAAGGAGCTGTTGGTAGGTGAGATCGTGCCTGGAGCAGAAAGCAGGCCGCTGTTCATCTATTCCACCACAGATGCGTGGAAAGAAACGCTCGATGAGCTGTTGAAAGACTACCAGACAATGCGGATCAAACGGCACAAGTTCGAGCTCGATCCTGAGCGCTTCAGAGAGCACAACGGTTGGCGGGGGCGCATCCCTGATGGGTACGAAGTGAGGAGGATCGATGAGACGTTGGTTCAATCTATGCCGGGGCACGCACTTGAGTATTGGAGAGATGCCGGCAGTTTTCTGGCAGGCGGGTTCGGGTATGCCGTGGTAAGCGAAGAAGAGCCGATCAGCGTCTGTTGGACCATGTTAGTGGGCAATGGTATTACAGAGCTTGCTATTCAGACAGATGAAGCATACAGGAGGCGTGGCTTTGCTGTGCTAGCTGCCTGTGCTTGCATCGAGCATTGTCTTGAAGAAGGCTTGCGAGCCGAATGGGATTGCTTCGAGATGCCGCCATCGATGAACCTGGCTCAGAAACTGGGTTTCGTCAAGAAGAAAGAAGCAGAGCTTTACTTTGTAAAGCCTTCAGCATGAAGATGAGAGTAAATACAGATAAAGAGAGGAATGTATGATAGCTGTTCCACAAACTGCTCTTGATGCGTTAGCGAACTCCTTCGGAACCACCGCGGATCAGTTAAGCCATTTTGGCGGTGGGCAGGAGGAGTCTGATGGCGTTGTCTACACGTATCCGTATAAGGGTGCACACCGGTTGTTGAAGATCATGGCCATCCCGACTGAGGAGCAGCAAAAGAAGTTGTTTTGCCTCGAGGAGCGGCTGCATTTCGTGCGCTTCTTGGGCGAGAATGGCGCACATATTGTGTTCCCTCAATTCTCACCACAAGGCAAGCTGTACGAGACCGCTCTCTCTGAGACGCATGTGTGGGTCGGTTACAGCATGGACATTGCCCCAGGAAAAGTCAGGAAAGAGACTGCATGGGACACGGATTTCTTCCGCAATTGGGGGCAATCGATTGGGCTGTTACATCGTCTGGCTCGACAATATCACTCTTGGGAAGCTTCTATAGAGCCGGAGAGCGGCGAGGAGCTCCTTACCTGGCAGGAAGAATGGACGGGTTTCCATAGCTGGTGCCCTGATGACGAAGTAAAGTCGGTGTGGGTGGAGATCAAGCAGGAGCTAGACAAACTGCCCAAAACACGAGGGGTCTTTGGGTTCATCCACAACGATCCCCATATATGGAATCTATTGGCTGATGGCGATCAGATCACGCTTCTGGATTTTGATGTCGCCAATCACCATTGGTTCATCAATGATATTGCGATTGCCTGCCAGAGCATTCTCACGTTCCTATCTGGCGGTATGAGCCGCCCAGTTCACAATCGTGAGAAGCTGCATGCTTTTCTCAAGTTCTTCATGGAGGGGTACGAACGGGAATACCATTTATCTCCTGAGTGGATGAATCGACTGGATCTGTTCATCGCTTACCGGCGAATCTTGTTGTTCATTGTGATGAATGGTTGGATCAAATCGCAGCCGGAGCTCCATACATCGTGGAAGCAGATGATCTTATCCCATCCCGAAGTGGTCGGTGATTTTTTGCGAGCTAATCCCTGAGACAGCTGTCGGTCATCTTAGCTCATCACTCATCACTCGTAACTCATCACTATTTTCAAAGGAAACATCGATGAAACATGAGATCGATATTGCGCAGCCGGAGTATCTTGTCGAAGACTGGCCGGGCAAGTATGAGGTCTTCTCATGGCTGGAGTATGTTGTCACTGTACCCAACCCCATCTTCATAGTCACAACACGGAAGGCCAATGGCGCGCCTAACGCCAATCTGCACTCGTGGGGGCTGCTGATCGGAGAGAAGGGCAATTACTCGTCCTTGCTGGCACTCCTGGATCACTCGCACACTTATGCAAACATTCTGAGAGAGGAAGAATGGTGCATCTGTTTCCCTTCCTTCGAACACTATCCCCAGTGCTTTGAGACCATTTACTGCAATGCGCCCGACAACGACGAGATAACGGAGGCAGGCTTTACCATTGAGCCGGCCAAGACTGTGCGGGCACCGCGTATTGCCGAGTGCCCCGCCAACCTGGAGTGTCGTTTGGAGTGGCATCGCCCGCTTTATGATGGCAGCACCTGGCATCTCTTTGCCGGGCGGGTGTTACATCTGGCAATGGATGAAGCCGTGATGATGCCTGATCCTGTCGAACGCATGCAAGCCATGGGGCTGATGTACAACGTTCGGGGGGTAGTCAATCCGTTGAATGGAGAGCTGTATGGGCCTAATACCCTGGGATTGCTGAGCAAGGTGGAGAAGATCTTCACCGACGATGGAAAGCCGAAAGGATGGCGAATCCAGCCTCAAGGATGATGGTGCAGAGAGGATGGCTGATACGGATTGTGTTTGATGCTGCGGTGATGGCGCAGCTTAGAGAGCGAAAGGAGAGCAGAAAGTGGACGTATTGAAGGCTATTGCTGGGCGAAGGAGTATCCGCAAGTTCAAAGATAAGCCCATTCCGGACGAGGCAATTCAGGCGATCCTGACGGCGGCGATCCAGGCTCCCTCAGGCAAGAACCGGCAGCCATGGCGGTTTGTCGTGGTGACAGGTGACAAATGCGCGGAGATGGTGCGGATTATGCGCGAAGGGATAGCCGAAAAGGAAGCACGTGAGGAGGATATCGGAAGCACCAAAGGGACAGCCAGAGCGATGGAAGAGGCGCCGGTGACAGTCTTTGTCTTCAACCAACACGGCGTTGCACCCTGGCTGGAACATTCGGTAGATCAAACATTCAAGGATGTGGTCAACCTGCAATCGATCGGAGCGGCGATTCAGAATATGGCACTGGCAGCACAGGGGCTGGGCATCGGCTCGCTGTGGATCTGCGATGTGTTTTGCGCGTATGAGGAATTGCAGGAGTGGCTGGGAGAGGAAGGTCAGATGGTGGCGGCAATGTCTTTTGGCTACGCAGATGAAAGCCCAGGGGCAAGACCACGCAAGCCGATCCGTGAAGTGGCACGATGGTTATCAGATAACACCTAACCATACCATGGAGGACATTATGCAACCGAGAATAAGTATGATTACACTGGGGGTCAAAGACCTCAAAGCAGCCGTAGAGTTTTACCATCAAGGTTTGGGTTTGCCCCTAAGAGAGCCATTCAGCGATGGTATAGCGTTTTTCAATCTGAACGGCACATGGCTGAGCTTGTTCCCATGGCGTGAGCTGGCTGAAGATGCTACTGTTCCACCGGAAGGCACAGGATTTCGAGGTATCACCCTGGCACATAACGTCAAGTCTAGGGAGGAGGTCGATACCGTCATGGCTCAGGCCATCGCAGCCGGAGCGACGCAGGTAAAGAAGCCACAGGACGTATCTTGGGGAGGCTACTCCGGTTACTTTGCCGATCTCGATGGGCATCTGTGGGAGGTGGCCTGGAACCCGCATTCGTGGATCGGCCCAGAGGATACGGATGGTTGATCAATGCCTGTGTTACCCTTACCGGCCCAACAAATCACCGACTGTTGGCTGCCCCGAATGAAAGTAATTGTTGGTCAGGATCTCATCGTGTCTTAGTGTGGGCGGCGTTGGGTGACTATTGCGGTGGCTGGCCCGCACCGTCGTGCGTGTATTGGAGGGATGGTTACTTGTTGAGCAAGGAGATTGAGTGTGGGTCACCATTCCAAAAGGGCATATCGATTGGTGCTGGAAGCCAGGCAGGAGGGAAGCAGCAGCACCGGGAGATGTCGAGACGAGTTGCTCCTGCTCTATGCCGAAATAGTGCCAAGGGCCAAGCAAGAAATCGCAGAGTATCTGAACAGAGCATCAATACACTATGCAAGTTGACCTGGCTAAGAGCATGTTTTAGAAGTCCAGGTGGGTCTTGGGTAGCACCCGGAAATAACGTGGACAAGCCCGTCAAGCCTGGTCTGGCGCTCACAACCTCACCCCTGAGAAGCGTAGCAGCTCGGTAGGCGATCTGCTGCGTCCTCTCTCCGCCAGGCGGAGAGGGGGACGTCGCCGGCATAGCTATCAGCCACCGTTGCCGGGGGTGAGGTTCAGTGCCTCTCACCTATCAACCACGCTATCCTCACGTGCTACCTGAAATGATTGTTAGCATTCCTTGCGGTAAATCTCCAAAGCGGGAACTGTGCTGATGGTCCTTTACGCATCACGTATCACTCGTTACTCATCACATAGAGTGTATAATGCCTCATCCCATCAGTGGAAGGATGCAGCGCTCTACAGCGATGCGCCAGCTCGGGTACGTGAAGTATGGTTATGGGAAACAGCACCATCATCTCACCTGCTTGTTCGGGATTCTGCTTTATGATAGACTGAGCTTATAAAAAGCGGGTATTGAGGGGTACGCCGCCCCACAGGCAGCGTAGAAAAGAGAGGACTCATGGGCCAGTATATCAAGGGTGAGTTAACACAGCTGAAGGAGGAAAATCAGAACCTGAGGGAGGAGGTCGTCGTCTTACGAGAGTATTTGAATGCGCTGCATGCGCTCCTGGATGCTATTGACGATCTCGATCCCACAGTTGAGATTATGCCTCTGTTGGATCGTATTCTTGCCAATGGAATGGCTGTCACGAACGCCCAGGATGGTTCCTTGCTGGTTCTGGATGAAGAAACCAACGAGTTGGTTTTTGTGTTGGCCAGAGGGCAAGTCGCTCCGTCGAGGCTGATCGGGCAGCGCATTCCACCAGGGAGAGGTATCGCCGGATGGGTCGCTCAAAAGAATCAGCCTACTATTGTCAATAATGCTCGCGCCGATATCCGCTTCTACCCGGGCATCGATGATGCCTTTAAGTTCCAGACCAACTCTGTGCTGGCCGTTCCCATTGTTGGTCAGGGACGGGTTTTGGGAGTCATAGAGGTACTCAACAAGCGCAGCGGCAGAATCTTTGACCCAGCCGATCAAACCCTGCTCACCCTCCTATGCCGCTTCGCCGGGGATGTGCTGTTGACCATGATACAGCAAGAGGAGCAAGCTGTACAGGATGAGCAGCCGGCGGCAGTTGATTCCTCGTAGGACAGAAAGCATGCCTGGCATGCACATGAAGGTTTTGCAGAGAAGAGGGCTTGTCCTCGCCTCTGTTTCTTTCATTCCAGGCCAAATAGACTGAGGATGAAGAAGACTATGCATCTGAATGTTGCGCTCGTCGGTTTTGGCAACGTAGGCCGCGCGTTGGCTGAACTGCTATTGGTGAAACAGGATCTTTTGCGGGATGAGCATCATGCCATTGTGCGGGTGGTGGGAATCAGCACAAACAGGCATGGCCACGCCATCGATCCGGCGGGCATCAGCTTGAGGACAGCCCTTGATGCGGTCCGCTTTGGCTCTCGCCTGGATGGCATACATGAGGGGCGACCGGTTCAGGATACTTCGAGCTTTTTAGAAAGGTGCCCTGCCAGTCTGGTTTTTGAAAGCTTGCCCACCAATCCCATAGATGGGCAGCCGGCACTGGATTATATTCGCAGCCTGTTGCAGCGCGGGATTCATGTTGTGACGGCCAACAAGGGACCCATGGCTTTTGGTTATCACGAGCTCAAAGCCTTGGCTGCCGATCAGGAAGTGGGTTTTTTCTTCGAATCGACCGTTATGGATGGTGCTCCTGTGCTGAGTATTGGACGCGAAGGGCTTGTTGGAGCCGATATCAGCGAGGTGCGGGCAATTTTCAACAGCACAACTAATTACATTCTGACGCAGATGGAATACGAGAACCTCGGCCTCGAGGAGGCCATCAAAGAGGCTCAGGAGCTCGGTTTAGCCGAGGCAGATCCATCCCTGGATGTTGATGGATGGGACTCGGTGTTTAAGATCATCATTATGGCTAATGTGTTGATGGGAACCGACCTACGTCCTGAAGATGTGACACGCGAAGGTATCAGAAATATCACGCTGGAAGATATTCTGGAAGCCCGCGCTGCCGGGCAGCGTATTAAGCTGGTCTGTGAGGCCACACGCCAGCCAGATGGCAGTATTGCTGCCGCCGTCGGCCCCCGCCGGTTGTTGCTTAGCGATCCATTTGCTTCTGTTATGGGGACATCCAGTGTCATCGATTATTGTACAGATGTGCTCCCCCAATTGACGGTTATCGAAAACAGCCCCAGCCCCACAACAACCGCTTACGGGATGTTGATGGATATGCTTAATGTTGTGCGAGGAAGGTATAGGTTTGAGGTTTCAGAATAACGGTAGGTAGCCGGTTGCGGCCGGCCAACAACCTACATGCTCGCTCCACTCTCATGGTAGCTTAACCCTCACTGAACAATTACAGGCAAAGCACCTGCCATAGTCTCCGCATGATCCTGTGTATCACAGCCATGCCGTGCCCACCATCGCCCCGTCTATGCTTCCCCCGCCAGAAAAATGGACAGCATCCCCCCGAGAAGTGGGATGCTGTCCTCACACAAAGGAGAAAGAAATTACGAAAAATCTGTGAAGGCAAGTACTTCGAGGGACAGGTCCTGCCCCTCGAAGTGCAGCACACGTTAGCCCTTACGGGCTCCAACGAATATTGGGATTGAGGTTGCCGCTCCAGTCGAAGATGGCCATGTTGTCCCAGCCGTCGCCGGTGCCATTGATGTCAGCCGGGTCCCAGCCGTTGCCGTCGATCGCTACCCAGGCCGGCTCCCAATAGAATACGCCAATAGCGCCGCCCGATTTCGCCGCTGCTTGAACGGCCGCAAAGTTGTTGGCCTGGCCTGTCCATGTAGACTGGTAGCCGGAACAGGGAGAGGACGAACTGATAACGTTGGGCTCGTTGTCCGCATCAGCCGTGGTGAATGGGTAGGCAGTCTCGGCGATGACCACGGGCTTCCCGTAGCGTGTTCGCAGGTCGTTTACGACGCTGGTCATGTTCGACATCGAGCCATGCCAGAAGCAGTAATATGAGAGGCCTGTGATATCCCAGTTGACGCCCTGGTTTCGGATGCCATCGTAGAACCAACGGGCGGTGCTGTTGCTCTCTACAGTGGCGGTATGAATGATGACCTGTGTCCCGCTGTTACAGGCTTTGACCGCATTGTAGCCCTGCTTGAGCAGCAATCCCAGATTGGTGAAGTTGTTATTGATGATTTTGCCGTCATCCCACAACATGCCCATGTTGATCTCGTTCCCGATCTGGACGCTGTCAGGTGTGGTGCCTTGAGCTTTCAATGCGCTGCACACATCGTAGGTATGATCGTAGACATCTGTCTGCAGCTGGGTGATGTTATGGCTCAACCAGGCAGCCGGCTTGTACTGCTTGCCGGGATCCGCCCAGGTGTCGGAGTAGTGAAAATCGATCAGCAGCTTCAGGCCATTGGCCTTCACCTGTTGGGCATATTGCAGGACTTTTTCCTTGTTGTTGTAACCGCTAATAGGGTTGACCCACACACGCAGGCGGATGTAATTCACCCCCAGGTTCTTGAGGATGACCAGGGGCTCCTGCTCGACACCGTTGGCATTGTAGTATTTTTGACCCAATTCCTGGGATCGCTGCAGCGTCGAGACATCCGCGCCCATCATGGTCATGCCACCAGTCGGCGGCTCTGTGGGGGTTGGAATAAGGGTAACCGTCGGGGTAGGATCGGTAGTCGTCGAACCCACAACGGTCATTTCGTCCTGGTTAGCCAGGTCTTGCCCGGTGGACTGCAGCCGGACCGTGTTGCTCGTTCCGGCATTCAACGTTACCAGCACATCCTGGGTCCCCCAAACATCCCAGGAACCCGTCGGGTTGAAGGTGATGTTCTGGCTCGCGCCGTTTACCGTCAGCTGCCCTGTCCGGGAGCTCGTTGCCCCCAAAGCAGAGCGAAATCGGAGGGTTTTGCTGCCGCCTGCCCCTCCGTCCACGTTCCGGTATTCCACATAGCCACCAGTCGATGGGAAGTTGACAAAACCACTGCCGTTGAAACCTGTATGGTTGGTGTCAATAGTGCTGCCGCCACCAACGGCGGCATTCTCTGCCTGATAGGTGCTTGACGGGGTCGAAGGCGTTGTGGGCGTCGGTCCGGCGGCGTCAAAAACACGGAACTCGTAGAAGCTCGCCCAGGTGCTGGAAGGCAGTCCGGTTACCGTAATCCTCACATAGCGAGCCGTAGCTGTGAAGCTGTCGGTTTGGGTCTGGGCTGTGCTGGTGTTGTTGGTCTTGTCGACCACCGTGATCCAGCTGCTGTTATCGGTCGAGACCTCAACCCTATACTGATATTGCCGCCCGCTGAACTCCCACATCACTTCTGAGCCGGAGAGCGCGTAAGAGGAACCCAGATCGACTTTCCACCAGTGACCGGTATTGCCGTCAGCGGCACACCAGCGGGTGGAAGTGCTGCCATCGTTGCCATTGGCAGCCACATTGCCCTTGCTGGTCTCTGCGCTGTCAGCACTGGCTGTCATGTTTAGAGCAACGTTTGTCCCTGCTGCCGATAGAGACGACACCATCACTACAGAAATGATTATTACCAACAGCAACAGGAAAGGAAGTAATTTTCTCGATTTGACTAGCATGATTTCTTCTCCATTATTCGCCTTTAGCTCATAGGAGGCATAAACCAGCTTGGCCGTTTCTTTCCTCTCTGCCCGGAAGCCGCCCGATGCCGGTAGAGATAGAGAAAAGGCCGATTGGTAAAATGGTCGAGATCGTGAGATCACAAACAACAGCCCATCAAAGAGGCTTGGAGAAACAATGCTCGAACAACGCCTGAACACCAAAGACACCCGCAACCGGATGGCTAAGATGCCGAGCAAGCATTTACTATTGGACGTTATAGGCTATATGTACTATCTACTACTGAAACTTCACCCCAACTCCGCTCCACCGGACCAGGATGCAGTTTTTGAGGAAAGGCCCCCCATTATCCTCATCCCTTATCATCAACACGTGTTGACCAACCGTGTACCTCCAGTATAAAAGTGTTATCAGAAAAAAGTCAAGAGCTATTTCTCTCGCGTTCCTGTCCTTCTCCCGGTCGCAGCCGTTCAAAGTATCGACCATTGCCGCCGGGATGCATCGAAGGGAAAACCATCCGGATAGGATAAAATCGGCGCGGGTGGCAGTGGATGTGAGTTTTACCCCCTCACGAACGAGAGTAGAATGGCGGATGTGGTGGCTATCAGGCACAAATACATGGCTAAGAGGATCGAAGATTTGTCTGAACTTAGAACATTTCTATATCCTGAACTTGGTACCCAAAAAAGGCTCAAGGTGGCCAACGTGGCAATGAGCTGCGACCGAGATCCGGGTGTTAATCGCACAAGAATGGTCAATATAGTCAACACTATCATGCAAGAGAACCCAGAAGTTGACCTGGTGGTCTTTGGCGAAATGATTGTTGGTTGGTATGTGCCTGGAAGCTCCCTGGAATATCAACACCAGATCTCTGAACAAACTACCGGGGAAACATCTCAGATGCTGGCTCCGGTAGCGAAGAAGCACAACATTCACATATGCTTTGGGATGTCTGAATTTGACGGTGAGATGTTCTTCAACACGCAGATACTGTTGAACCCTCAGGGGGAAATCCGGGCAGTGCATCGTAAAAGGAACCTCAAAGAGCATGAAAGGCAAGCAGGCTATCAACCTGGCTCAAAGATGATGACGATCACAGACATCAAGGGCGTTAAGACAGGGATAGTCATCTGCTCCGATACGGCAAGCTTCCATACAATGTGGGAGCTCATCAAGTCCCGCTTAGATTTAATCATTGTCAGTTTGACGGACGATGATAAGGATGATTTTGTAACCAAATTTCAGGCAAGATTGTTCGATGCCTGGGTTGTTACGGCAAATCGATATGGCAAAGAAGATGAAATGTATTGGCCTGGGCTCATTGTCGTCACAGATCCTCTTGGTGAAATCCAAAGTGCCAAACAAGGCCGAGAGCAGTACTCGGTAAATGAAATGCACTTTGCAGAAAGGCGACTTTCCTTGAGGAGCTTCGCAAGAAATGTGTGGGTGAAACTGCGTTTGATCGTCCATGTTTTACGAAACCTGAAGAGGGCATTATCCTATATTTGAAACGGCGATCAGTGGGAGCCGCCCAATGCTCCTGGCCGCCTACGCTATCGTCAGCCTGTCATATACCATGGAACTGTCTGGAGGAGGTAGGAATATGCCGGTTTTGTCCACGAACATCATCATTCCACTGATCCTCATCATCATTGGTTTGGTGATGTTGTTCATCTACTTTCGCAGCCTGCTGCAGGCGCGCGCCTCGGAAGGCTGGCCGACTGCTCAGGGAACGGTGCTCGAATCCTGGGTGAGACGGAGCAGCTCGACCGACAGCGATGGCGGCACTTCGCACCGCTATTACCCGGAAGTCCGCTACCAGTACCAGGTAATGGGCCGTGAGTTCCAGGGGGATCGGATGGCCTTTGGTCCAAGACAAAGAGGCAATCGCTCTGCGGCCGAGAAGGTCGTCGCCGGATACCCGGCCGGAGAGAGCGTAACGGTCTACTACCAGCCGGATCAGCCCGCCAGTGCGATCCTGGAGCGCAGCGTTCCTAAGATGCCGTTGTTCTCGGGCATTCTTCTCATCCTGATGGGAATTTTCATCTACATTCGCTGGGGCTAGGGTCGCGGAAGCGCTTCCGAACAGGCATATTCTCTGACATAGATATGTCCCCAGTGGCTGGATCTTCTCCAGCCCCGGCTGATGGTTATCTGACTATGACCGGAGTCCACCGGGAAGACCTCACAGGTTTCCGAAACCTGTGAGGTCTATATCTTGTCCGGCCGAGCCGGGCTTCCTCCGGCATCAAAGCATCTGTTTCAGGTAGGTACCCGTATGCGACCCCGCTGACTCGGCGATCTGCTCGGGCGGCCCCTCGGCGATCAGCTTGCCGCCGTCCACGCCGCCCTCCGGGCCGAGGTCGACCACCCAGTCGGCGGTCTTGACCACGTCCAGGTTGTGCTCCAGCACGATCACACTGTTCCCGGCATCGACCAGGCGTTGGAGCACGTCCAGCAGGCGGGCGGTATCGGCGGGGTGCAGGCCCGTGGTGGGCTCATCGAGCAAGTAGAGCGTCCGGCCGCCGGATCGCCGGCCAAGCTCCTTGGCCAGCTTGACGCGCTGGGCCTCGCCGCCCGATAGCGTCGTGGCAGGCTGGCCAAGCTGCAAGTAGCCCAACCCCACATCGACCATCACCTGCAAGCGGGCAGCGGCGGCGGGCACATCCCGGAACAGCTCCAAGGCTTCCTCGACGGTCAAATCGAGCACCTGGGCGATGTCGTGGCCGCGGTACCGGACGGCCAGCGTCTCACGGGTGAAGCGGCGGCCCCTGCAAGCCGGGCAGCGAACTTCGACGTCGGGCAGGAGCTGCATCTTGACGGCCAGCGTGCCCGCCCCCTGGCAGCGCTCGCAGCGCCCACCGGGAACATTGAACGAGAAGTGCCGGGCGGTCATCCCGCGCTGCTGCGCCTCGGGCGTGGCAGCGAAGGCCTTGCGGATCGGCGTGAAGGCGTCGGAATAGGTGGCGGCGTTGGAGCGCGGGATGCGCCCGATGTGGCTCTGGTCGATGGTGATGACCTTGTCGATGTGCTCCCAGCCTTCGATGGCATCATGCGCGCCGGGCTCGTCGCCGGCCCCATAGAAACGCCGGCGGGCAGCCCGGTCCAGGATGTCCAGCACCAGCGATGACTTCCCCGAGCCGGAGACGCCTGTGATGGCCACCAGCATTCCCAGCGGCAGCCGCACCGTCAGGTCGCGCAGGTTGTGCTGGCGCGCCCCGCGGATGACGATGGCCTTGCCGTTGAGGGCATGTCTGCGGTCCGGCAGCGGCACGCCAGCCCGCCCGGCCAGGAAATCGCCGGTTACTGAGCCGGGCAGCCCGGCTACATCGGCGGGGGTGCCGGTGGCGACGATCTGCCCGCCGTGTTTGCCCCCTCCCGGGCCGATGTCGATCAGCCAGTCGGCAGCGCGCATCATCTCTAGATCATGCTCGACGACCAGCACGGTGTTGTCCAGGTCGCGCAGGCGGCGCAGCACGCCGATCAGCCGGTGGGTGTCGCGCTGGTGCAGGCCGATGGTCGGCTCATCGAGCACGTAGAGCACGCCGGTCAGCCCCGAGCCGAGCAGGGCCGCCAGCCGCAGCCGCTGCGCCTCACCGGCCGAGAGCGTCGGCGAGGACCGCTCCAATGTGAGGTAGCCCACGCCGACTTCGACCAACCGGTTGGTCCGCTCAGCCAGGTCTTCCAGGATGGGGCCGGCGATGAGCATTTCATCGTCGCTCAAGATGGCGGTTAGCTCGTCCAGCCACCCGGCCAACCCGGCCAGGGGCAGGCGAGAGACATCGACGATGTTTTGCCCGTCGATGGTGACGGCACGGCTCTCCGGACGCAGGCGCGTGCCATGACAGTCCGGGCAGGTCTGGGTGACCAGGAATTCCTCGAGCCTGGCGCGGTAGGCAGCATCATCGGCGCGCTCGGCGTAGCGGCGCAGCAGGTTGGTGGCGATCCCCTCGAAGCGGCCCCGGCTGACCGTCTCCGGCGGGGCGACATTGGGGAAGTGGCGGCCGAACTGCGGGCTGGCCGCGCCATAGAGCAGCAGGTCGCGCTGGGCGGCGCCGAGGCCCTTGACCGGGAGATTGGGATCGAAAGTAAAACCATAATGCTTCCCGGCAGCTTGCAGCACAGAGGTATTGTGCTTGATGTAGAAATCATCCCAGGCTATTACAGCGCCGGCCGCCACACTTTTTTCCTCGTCGATCAGGCGGCCCAGGTTGGGCTGGAGCATCACGCCCAGACCGGTGCAGGTCGGGCAGGCTCCGGCCGGCTTGTTGAACGAGAAAAAGGCCATGTCGATCTCGGCTATCGCTGCGCCGCAGTGCGGGCAGGGGAAGGTCTCGTCCGGGCCGGCGGCATCCTCGTCCATGCTCAATCCGTTGTCCCAATCTGCACTAGAGGCATCGAAGACGGTCGGCACGTCACTGCCGCAGGCCGGGCAGGGTCGATGCCCTAAACGGGCATAAAGCAGGCGCAGGTAGGTGTAGACCTCGGTGGCCGTGCCGACCGTCGAGCGTGGGCTGTGGTTGGTCAGGTGCTGGTCGACGCTAATGGAGGGCGACAACCCGCTGATGGCATCGACCGGCGGCTTGCTTACCCCGTAAGACACTAACCCGAGCGATTCCATGTACTGGCGCTGGCCTTCCTTGTTGAGGATGTCGAAGGCCAGCGTCGACTTACCCGACCCCGACAGCCCGGTCAGGACGACCAGCTTGTTCTTGGGGATCGAGAGGGTGACGTTCTTGAGGTTGTGCAAACGAGCGTTTTTGATGTGGATTTGGTTGGGCATGGGAACTCCGGTTTTTAGTTTACAGCGAATGGCTTTGAGTTTGAGCAAGAGATGTTGGGTGGTGAATAAGTACCCGAGGAACCTCACCCCCTATGTGTGTTGGATATATGACATCCACGTGACATCCCCCTCTCCTCCTGGCGGAGAGGGGGCAGCGCCGCTTTCGGTAAAGGGCCGGCGCCGCGGGGGTGAGGTTTTCTACGGTCTGGTCCAATCAATAGACTTACCCCGCAGGCCATCGACGATGTCTGCAACCAGGCCGATAATCTCAGACAGTTTAGCCGGACTGACCTGGTCGACAGTGTCGGCGGGGGTGTGGGTGATGGCACGGATGCCCACCGAGCCGAGGGCCAGGCTGGGCACACCGCGGTAGGCGAAGGTGGTGTGATTGCTCTCCGGCCAGGGATCGACCCACACCACACCGGGAAAGCGCTTCATACATGTATCGACCAGCCTCCGGAAAGCCGGCGACGCCGAGAAACTGGTAATGCTGCTCGACCCCAGCGCGGCGCCCACGCCGTCCATGTTGATGGCTGCCAGGATATGACCAAGGTCATCCCCGCCTCGACGCAGATATTCGTCGTCGCCGATGGGCAGGTATTCCTCCCCGTTGAAGGCGATGAACTCCAGGTCGAAAGGAAGATCGATGCGGCTGATTTTCTCGGCCAGGCAAAGCAGGGCAGTTACTCCGGCCCCGTTATCGGTCGCGCCGGGGGTATCTACCTTGGTATCGAAATGGGCCATCAGGACGACCTTCTCGGCGCCGGGGCCGGGCTTGCGGGCAACGATGTTGCGGGCGGTCTCCGGCACGCGGCGGCTGTCGATGCACAGGTGAACGCTTGCCCCCGGCCGGCGCAGCAGGGACAGTACTGCCTCGGCCGGCAGGGTAGCCGCTGGGATATCGAGCTCCCAGTCCGTGGTCACCTGGTTGTATATGGCAGTTGCTGCCGGAGGAGCGATCAGCGCGGCGGGCTGTCCAGTCTCCAGCAGATGGATGATACGGTCATCGCGCTCGGTCTTTAGGAACCACGACTTGGGCGCAACCGGGTTGTTTGCCAGATCGCCATAGAACAGGGTGATCTGGCCGTTGATGTCGGCGGCTGCCAGCTCGGCGATGGTGCTCACAGGGACGACCGGCGCGGCGACGTCGCACGCCGGTGAGAAGGCGTTGGCCGATGCGGACACAGCCTGCCCGCCGATGTCAAGCCGGGTCGATGCGTGCTCCCAGGCTGTGCAGGCATACGGCTGCTCCTCGACATCCAGCCCGGCGCCGCGGAAGGCATCGCGGATGTAATCGGCGGCTGCCTGGTTGGCCGGTGAGCCGATAGGGCGCGGGCCGATCTCGACGCACAGGCGATGTAGATGTGATGAGAGCTTGCTTTCGAGTTGGTCTTGTTCCATGAATATCTCCTTTGAAAATGGCAACGAGCAATGAGGCACGAGCAACGAGTTAAAAGCTTTGGGCTTTGTATGTGCCTGCTGCTATCACAAGCCTCAACATAACCGGCCTTCGCCAATTCTGTCATTCCCGCGAGAGCGGGAATCCATACGCCGCAATCACCTGCTGCTATTTTCATTCCCTATGGTGAGCCTTTTGATCGTCGGCACCCCCTGTAAAGCATTGCCGGATGATTGAACAGCAAATTGTTTAGGTGCGTGGGCACATTCTTATCATACAACAGTGGTGTGCAAGTGGAGAGTTGATGGATATCCGGCGGGCAAAAGAAGGCGTAACCCTGGTATACAAATAGAGACTTTTTGCAATCCTGAGGTCAGCGAGCAGCCCGGAAGCTGTCAGGCGTTGGTCAAGTTATTGTGTGATTGACGACCGAAGGTCGTTTGGATTGAATGATTGACGATTGAAAAGCAGATTGTTGCAACGACCAGGCAAT
>JAFGMS010000067.1 GCA_016927375.1 Anaerolineae bacterium | reverse complement strand
CGTTTGGGAACGAGTCCGGACTCGTTCCCGGGTTGCTCGGCACTCAGCACTTGCCACTTCGGTGACACAGCTCGGCAACTTGGATGTAGGCCAGGTCAAAAGAGGAAATTCCTATAGGATCTAGTTAGCACAAGGTGGCATATATGATGAGGCGCGCAAAGTTATCCCGGCAGCTTACTCCGTATTTGTTCTTACTTGTTCCCCTGCTGCTTTTCATGATCTGGGTTGTCGGGCCGATGATCTACACTTTCTACCTCAGTTTGACCAAGTGGGATGGTCTTTCCGATCCGATATTCATCGGCCTCCGCAATTATGAAAAACTATTCGATGATCCGGTCTTTTATACCTCTCTCACAAACAACTTCAAGTGGGTGATTGCTTTCATCACTGTCCCTGTTGTGTCCGGCCTGGGACTGGCTGTTGCGCTTGACAGGGAAATTCCGGCGGGGCGGATTATCAAAGCTGCTATCTTTGCACCGCTGGTTTTTTCATTGGTTGTTACCGGCTTAATCTGGTCATGGATGTACAACCCTGCCTACGGCTTGATCAATCAGGTGCTGCGTTTGATCGGCCTGGAGCAGTTGGCGCTCGGCTGGCTAAGTGATAAACACCTCGTCTTGTGGGCAATTATCTTTGTTGCCATCTGGCGGCAGGTTGGCTACGTGATGATCCTTTACTTGGCCGGTTTGCAGGGTGTTGACCCTACCTTAGTCGATGCCTCGAAAGTAGATGGGTGCAATGCCTGGCAAACTTTTCGGAATGTCACGTTTCCTTTGCTGGCGCCCATTACCGTTATTGTCGTCATCATCAGTGTGATCGACTCGCTGCGGGCTTTCGATCTGGTTTCGGTTATGACGCGAGGTGGCCCCTACAACTCATCGAGCGTTCTGGCAAACTTCATGTATATTGAGGCTTTCAACAATTACAAAATGGGATATGGCGCAGCTATTGCGGTGGTTCTTTTCCTTATCAGCCTGACATTCATTCTGATCTACCTGTCCCATGTTCTTCAAGATGAAATAGAGTACTAGGGGAAACTAATGGCTATGATCAACACCAGCAGAGAGATGACAGGTAAGAGGGACAGGAAAGCGAGATTCTTTACCTCGCCCAAGCGTATACTGCTCTATATCGCGCTGGTCCTATTCACAATACTTTGGACTGTGCCGATCCTGGTAGCGATTGGCACAGCATTTCGAACCAATAGCGATATTCTTCTACAAGGGGGGCCGTTTTCTCTACCAAAAGAGCTTGTGCTGACAAACTTCCAGGCTGCCTGGCAGCGAGGTGGTTTGAGCCGGTACATACCGAACAGCTTTATCATTACTTTTCCTTCCTTGTTCCTGACCCTTTTTCTGTCTTCTATGTCGGCCTATGCGCTTGCTCGTTTTCGCTTCAGGGGGCACCGACTGATCTTCGCGCTCTTCATTGCGGGTAATATGTTGCCCTTCCAGGTGTTGATGCTGCCTGTGTTCCGTCTAACGGATGCTTTGGGTTTGTACGACACCTACTGGGCTTTGATCCTTTTTCATACCGCATTCCAGCTCGGCTTTTGCACCTTTGTATTGCGGAACTATATGCGAACCATTCCCGGAGAGATGCTGGAAGCTGCCCGCATTGACGGCTGCGGCGAGTTCCGCATATATTGGCAGATCATGCTGCCGCTTGTTCTCCCGGCTATGGCTGCTGTCGCAACTCTGGAATTTACCTGGATCTTCAATGATTACCTGTGGGCGATTGTTCTGTTGCGCTCTGATGCCTTGAAGCCAATCGCGGCAGGGTTAGCCCTCTTGCAGGGGCAGTATATCCAGGATTGGACGGTTATCATTGCTGGTGCGCTGATGGGAACCCTGCCGACCATGGTTGTGTTTATCTTTCTCCAGCGCTACTTCCTTGGTGGCCTGACTCTGGGCTCCACCAAATAACCCATTTCTGTCTGATAGGTAAACAATATGACGTCAAACCAACTCAACGACTGGAAGAATCCTGGCGTGGTTCACCGCAACAAAGAACCTGGCCATGTGCCGGTTTTTCCTCATATAGATAACCATGCCATTCTGGCAGGCGAATGGAGACAATCGCCCTTTGTATTGAGTTTGAATGGTGAATGGTCTTTCCGGTATGCACCTAATCCGACATCCACGCCTGCCGATTTCTACCATCCTGCGCTGGATGTGAGCACATGGGATACGATCCTCGTTCCGGGCAACTGGGAGCGGCAGGGGTATGGCCGGCCAATCTATACCAACGTTCAGTATCCTTTTCCGATCAATGAGCAGCTGCCGGTGCCGGAAGATGATAACCCAACCGGCTCGTACCGGCGCTGGTTTACCGTGCCGGATTCATGGCAGGGACGCCGGATTTTCATCACCTTTGAAGGTGTCAATTCAGCCTTCTATATTTGGGTTAATGGCGAGTTAGTGGGCTATAGCCAGGGAAGCCGCTGCCCGGCGGAATTCAATGTGACATCATACGTTCACACAGGAGACAACTTACTGGCTGTTCAAGTGTTTCGCTGGTCAGACGGGTCTTACCTGGAAGATCAGGACTTCTGGCATTTGAGCGGCATCTACCGGGATGTCCATCTGTGGTCCGCTCCGCCTGTTCACATCAGAGACTTTCAGGTCCAAACGAGCTTTGACCAGGACTACTGTGACGCGGTGCTGAGCGTGGCTGTCGATGTTCGCAATGATAGCTCAACGCCGATAGCCGATCATATGCTTGAGGCAGTGCTTTACGATTCTGGCGGTAAACCGGTTTTCAGCAAGCGATTTTCATCCTCTCTCGAGGTTGCTCCGGGGGATGAACACCGCCTGTTTCTGAAACAACCTATGATCGCTCCTGAAAAATGGTCTGATGAACAGCCCAATCTATACACGCTGCAACTCTCCATTCTCGATCCAACACGGGTTATCCTGGAGATTGTAGGCTGCCGGGTTGGTTTCCGACAGGTGGAAGTAAGAGATGGACAGCTTCACGTTAATGGCATCCCAATCCTGCTCAAAGGTGTGAACCGGCACGAGCACGACCCGATTACCGGCCACAGCCTGTCCCTTGAATCAATGATTGATGACATCCGGCTCATGAAGCAGTTCAACATCAATGCTGTGCGTAACTCCCATTACCCCAACGATCCTCGCTGGTATGATTTGTGCGATCAATATGGCATCTATCTCTTCGATGAAGCTAACATTGAGACACACGGAGTTTGGGATAAGCTTGCCAATGACCCTGAATGGACACATGCCTTTCTTGATCGCGGTATGCGGATGGTAGAACGCGCTAAGAACCATCCCTCTGTCCTGGTCTGGTCGCTGGGCAACGAGTCAGGCTATGGGCCGGCGCACAGCAAAATGGCAGACTGGATTCGTGACCGTGACCCAACACGGCTGATCCACTACCATCCCGCTGGAGACCTGCCTGGTGTCGATGTCTTAGCTCCTATGTATCCCACGGTTGATCGTATCGTTGCCATGGCGCGCCAGCCCGAAGAAGATCGCCCCATTATCATGTGTGAATATGCTCACGCTATGGGCAACAGCCCTGGAAATCTGGTGGAGTATTGGGCGGTAATCGAGCAGTATACGCGTCTTCAGGGTGGTTTCATCTGGGATTGGGTTGATCAAGGTTTTTTGCAGGAAACAGAGGATGGAGAAGAGTGGTTTGCCTATGGCGGTGACTTTGGCGACGATCCGAACGATGCTAACTTCTGCATCAATGGGTTGGTTTGGCCCGATCGCAGGCCGCAGCCTGCCATGTGGGAAGTGAAGAAAGTATTGCAGCCGATCCATGCGGCGGCGGTCGATTTGCTGGCCGGAAAGCTCAACATAACCAACCGCTACGGCTTCTCCGACTTGAGCATGCTAACCTGTGTTTGGGAGCTTGCTGAAAATGGGGCCATCATCCAATCTGGCGAGCTGCCTGGCCTGAATATCCCGGCTGGGCAGTCGGCAACGGTGACTATTCCCTTCCGGCCACCATCGCTCATCGCTGGAGCAGAATATTGGCTGATGGTACGCTTTGTGCTCGCGGAAGATACCCTATGGGCTGAGCGGGGTCATGAAGTTGCCTGGATGCAATTTCAGATATCGTTCCCTGTGCCGGCGAGCCGTCCCATTCTTACCGAACAATTGCCGGATATCCGGTTGGTAGAGACGGATGCCGCATTCGAGCTGTCTGGCCCGGCCTTCGAGTTAGCCTTTGACAAGTTTAAGGGAAATATCGCAGCCCTGCATTTCCAGGGTCACAAGATGTTGGCTGTTGGTCCGAAGCATCACTTCTGGCGTGCACCGACCGACAATGATGACAATACATGGGGTGATCAGAAGATGGCGATCCGGTGGCGCGACGCGGGGTTAGATTGCCTCAAGGGACAGGTGCAATCAGTCGAGCTCTCTCGGTGTGGGCCGCATATCGTCCAGATATCAGTATCATCGGTGTTTTTGCCGGATTGTGCCGATAGCGCACAACGATCCGTGCGGTGGGATGTTTTAACTGCCAATATCTGTAATTTCCTTTCTGTAACATATGACAATATGCAGATGCGAGAAATCTGCCAGGAGTTGGAAGTCGATTACGATACTGTCCCTGGAGCAGGGAAAGAGGATAAGACCCGCTGGTTGGTACAGGAAATGGGGCGGCGTGATCAAATCTATAAACTATTACAGCTTATTGCCCGCCTGTTGGATCGAGTGTCAGCGGCAGGGCTCTCGCGGGCGTTTGCTTCGACGCTGAGTGTCTATACAGAGTTAACAGAGGAAGAGCTGGAAACGGTGTTCAGACGACCCTACAACGCACGCTTTGATTGCACAACAACCTATACAATCCTGGGTGATGGTAACCTTTTTATTGATACTCACATCATGCCTGCCCCCGATTTGCCTCCTCTTCCCAGAGTTGGTTTCCAGATGGGCTTGCCTGCTTCTTTTGAGGGAGTGTCCTGGTATGGGCGCGGTCCGCACGAGACATACGCTGACCGAAAATCGGGCGCGGCGGTTGGGCTTTATCAGGGCACCATCGATGAACAGTATGTGCCCTATATTATGCCCCAGGAAAACGGGAACAAGACCGATGTCCGCTGGGCTGCTTTTCTGGCAAATACAGGTGTGGGGCTGTTTGTGTTAGGGCTGCCGCTTATGAACTTCAGCGCCCATCATTACACCATCCAGAACCTGGCAGAAGCCAGGCACACCACCGATCTCTCAAGCCAAGAAACGGTCACCGTCAACATAGACCTTGCACAATGTGGATTGGGGAGTGCCAGCTGCGGTCCGGGGGTTCTGCCCCAGTACTTGCTCGACGCAGAGCAGTATCGATTCATGTTTCGCATCAGGCCATTTCGTATCGAGCAGGAGTCTCCGGACGAGTTGAGCCGACAGCGGTTCGATTTACCCATTGACGATGCTTTACCTGAGGAATAAGACCAAGGATAAACTGCTTCAAGACCGGTCTTTTCCATGGAAGATCATCTCGTGCAAATCAGCCTCTGCCTGCCCGATCTTGTTCTGGTAAACCTTGAGTTGGCTTTCAAAGGACGAGCGCAGATGGCTGGCCTTGTAACCGGCCACCATCTGTGACAGCCAGTCTTTCATTGTTTCCTGGTCAGGAGGCCGGTACTGCCCTTCGAAGAAGATCTGCTCTTCCGGGAGCTTGGGAGGCATCGGCGGGTATGGCCCACGCGCATAACCGAACACGATGGTCATCAGCGGCACTGTGCTCTCCGGTAGGCCCAGCTTATCCTTCAGATACTTTGCATCCAGCAGTCCGCTGCGCCCGGTTTCCGAGAGCATCACCGACGAAACGCCTAGAGCCTCGGCAGCAACGTTCATATTCATCGCTGCCAGCGAGGCATTCATCACGGCCACAGTGTGCTCCACCAACGGGCTGTGAGGAAAGGCGTCCAGCACCTGGCGGTCGCGGTAGGTGTCAGCAACGACGATCACCGCCCGGCTGCCGCGAAACGGGATAGACTGCCCAAAGGTCTGCCGCCACATCTCCGCATCGAACACGGCAAAAGCCCAGGTTTGCAGGTTCACCGTCGAGGGCGCCAACCGCCCGGCCTCGAGGATGGCAGCAAAGACATCTTCGGGAATAGGCCGGGCGGTAAAGGAGCGAACGCTGCGGCGGTTGAGTATCACTTGTAGCAGCGGGTTATCGACCAGAGAAGATGGGATGCGAGGTCTGCCCCGTAAAAGGCGGACCAGGCTGCCAATACCTGCAATCATCCCCTGCTTCCGGGTCATTTGACGGGCATTTCTTCTGCTACTTCCTCTTCCGGAGCTTCTTCTCTCTGTTCTTGTTCTTCCTTGTCCTTGCCTACCACCGATATCAGCCCGCCGAACAGGCGATATTCATCCATACGGCATGAGTTGACAAACTTGCCGTCGTAGACGGTGATATCCGGGCAGCTGTCACACATGTCGGCGCGGCCGTCAGGCATCAGGTCCGGGGCCTGGATAATGCCGATGCTTTGAACATAAACATTGCTGAAGAGGTGTCCAGGGTGCCGGAGCACGTCTTTGATGCGGTTCTTCCCGGCCTGGCGTACGATGGGGTCAAAGGGTGAGAGCAAGAAGGCTGCCGATCCAACATTGGCTGAAGAGAGATAGGCCAGGTAGCGCCCGGTCCACAGATGGTGACCGGTTTGAGCCAGCTCCATGGTCTTCTTGCCTATCGAGCCGTACATTTTGTGCTTGCTGCCGATCATCGCGCCGGCCAGCCACTTGAAGCTGTCGTGGCGAATAGTGCCGCCCAGGTAACCGGAGGCCTCGTACCCGGGGAAGTTGTCTTTGATAATCCGGTAAACCTCGGGCGAGGTGACAAAGTGCTCATCGAAGGTCTCGCTGGTGGTATAGCTGAGCCTGGTCATATCGATCTGTTGGGCGTCTTTGTCAGTGGCAACGCTGTCCTCGGTTGTTGCTATGCGGTAGGTGATAAACACCACTCCCTGCACCTTCTCGATGTTGGCATGTGCCCAGCTCACCACATCCGGGATTTCATGGAAGGTGCTGGGATACACCGTCGAGTTGAATACCAGGTACAGCCCACCCTCGGCCGCAACCATATCGGCATACTTCTGGCGCAGTTCGTTGTGCTCCTTCTCGTTCTTATCTTCCCAACCTTGGCGATTCTGGTGGCTGTCGATGTGCATGGTGAAGCCGGCCAAACCGGCTTTCTTCAGCTCGCGCAGCAGTTCCGGAGTCAGCGCTTTTGCATTGGTGAGGATGATCGGCTTGATGCCTTGTTCGGCCATATAGGCTACCAGCTCGACGATGTCCGGGTGGATCAGCGGCTCGCCGCCGGCGATGGAGAAGTTATCCGGGTTACGCCACTTCTTGAAGAATTGTACTTCCTCCTTGAGCTCCTCTAACGATTTATGGCCGGTCAGGTTCTGCCGGTAACAACCCTCACAGTGCATATTGCAGATGTCGGTGACCTCAACCCAGGCAATGGGGTTGTCATTCATCGACCAGGGAAAACGGTAGTAATTGCGTTTGTCAAGCATGCTCTTTCCTCCAGTGGTGTATGGGTTTCGTCAGGCCTCAAGTTATTGTGTGATTGACGACCGAAGGTCGTTTGGATTGAATGATTGATGATTGAAAAACAGATTGTTGCAACGACCAGGCAAT
>JAFGMS010000538.1 GCA_016927375.1 Anaerolineae bacterium | reverse complement strand
TTGTATCTTGACCTTGAGGGTTATTGCCGATTTGCCTGATCGGAGCACCTATATATGGCCCTTCCCCGCGAAATCCCGGAGAGCCAGCACACTCAAACAAACCAGCACTAATCAAAGTAGGCCAAAGCCGCTTGTATGCCAACATGAGGTGGGCTAAGGCTAAGACGCAGCCAGTAGACTCTTAGCTGTAAATTGGTCGGTGATCAAGATATTGATCCACTTGCCGAGCAGTGCTCCCCGAATTGCGTCATATTTTCGCATTCCCCCTGCAACGCCAATAGCCTTGTCAACACGGTTAAGTTGTTCCAAAGACATTGACATGACGCGGTCATTCAAGAATGTATCTACGGGAGCACCATTTGCGTCAAAGAACCTTAGGAGAATATCTCCAACAGCTCCCTTTTCAGCCAGCATGCCCAACTCATCTGCAGAGAATATATTGCCGCTCTCAGCAAGCAATTCTGATGGTTCGACAGCGCCAATACCTACCAAAGCCATCGTTATCTGATCGAACAAGGCGGAAGCCTGAAGGACGTACCTATCCTCAAGAAAAGCCTGTAGTGCAGCCGCAGAACCAACTATTCCCGGCGCAGGTAAGGGCACCACTTCTCCATTTACCAGGTTGGCCATACGACCGGTCAAGCGATTAGCGTGAGCTTCAGCTGCCGGATTTCCCACACCTCCTAATATCTGCACAACCTTTATGCCTGATTTGCGATGTATAGTATGCATGGCATCCACCAGGGCCAATAACGTTGAACTCCACGAGGACAATCCAATGACTTCGTTCTGCTGAATGGCAGACTCAACATAGTAAGCAGCCGCGGCACCTAACTCGCGCATGACAAGCTGCTCATCATCGTTGCGGATGCTATCTACAACTACGGCATCACGTAGACCAAAGTGCTCAATAAGTTGTTCTTCAAGTTTGGTGTAAATGCCGTTTGGTACACTGATCGTGATTCGCACAATGCCGTCGCCTCGAGCCCGATTCAATGCGCGCGAAACAGTTGCCTGGGAAAAACCAAGGTGGCGCGCTATTTCGGATTGGCTCATTTCCTTTTCGTAATAGAGTCGCGCAACACGAGTCATGAGCCGTAATTCATCAATCCGTGCCATAAAAGCCCCCGTTCTCTTAGAAGCATCCCATGTCCAGTATATATCGACTTTGGATAAAACGCCATACATGAATAAATATGCGATTTTGCTTGACTTAGCAAAGAGGGCAGTGTATTGTGAATACACTAAGAATGATTTAATTGGTCTTGAATAGTTATTCGTACCTGCTTGCTTCAGTTTTTCTGGTGATTTGCAGGTTAGGAATGCCCAATGGATTATCACGAACTTGCATACAAATCTATACAGTACCGCCGGACAATCTTGCGGATTATCAAGCAGGCCAACGCCGGGCACACCGGTGGAAGCCTGTCCTGTATTGATATCCTCAACGTGCTTTATAACCATGTACTTAACGTGACGCCCAGCAGTTTCGACGATCCCAATCGCGACCGCTACATCCAAAGCAAGGGGCACTCAGTTGAAGCACTATATACAGTACTAGCCGATAGAGGTTTCTTCCCTCAGGAAGACCTGGAAAACCTGGGTCGCTTTCAGTCTCACCTGATTGGGCACCCTACCCGCAAAGTTCGCGGAATCGAGCAAAACACGGGAGCTCTCGGCCATGGCCTCTCACTAGCGGTCGGCACCGCCTTAGCAGCAAAAATCGATAGCAAAACGTATCGTGTCTATACATTGTTGGGAGACGGGGAGCTAACAGAAGGGTCAAACTGGGAAGCCGCAATGGCCGCCTCTCATTACAAGCTTGACAACCTTATCGTTATTGTCGACCGCAATACGCTGCAGATTACAGGACGGACTGAAGATGTCATGTCCCTGGAGCCACTTGAAGACAAATTTCGTGCGTTCGGTTTTGCGATACAACATGTCGGTGGACACGATCTGCCGGCATTAGTAAAAGTATTTGAACAGATTCCATTCAAACCCGGTAAACCCAACCTGGTTTTAGCCCACACGGTCAAAGGGAAGGGCGTGAGTTTTATCGAAGACAAGGCTCACTGGCATCACCACGTACCAACGGATGAGGAGTACCGTACAGCCCAGGCAGAGCTGGACCAGGCAGAAAGGAAATGGCAGGCAAAACATGGAATCGTTGAGCCTCTGTAAGCCAAATCTCGAAGAGTTTGCACAGACCTTACTGGCGCTTGCCAGTCAAAACAAAGATATTCTGGTGGTCACTGGGGATTCACGGGGTTCGGGTAAGCTGGTACCGTTTGGCAAAACGCTCCCAGCCCAGATTGTTGAAATAGGTATTGCTGAGCAAAATCTGGTCGGTATATCCGCCGGGCTAGCTTCAGCAGGGAAGAAAGTCTTCACAGTTGCCCCTGCCTGTTTTCTCACCTCACGTTCACTGGAGCAGATCAAAAACGATGTTGCGTATTCAGACAACCCGGTCAAGCTGATCGGGATCAGTGCGGGAGTGAGTTATGGAGCACTAGGCTCAACCCACCACTCTATTCATGACTATGCCGTACTAAGAGCAATTCATAACATCGACATCGTTTCTCCTGCAGACAACTTCGAAACGCGCAAAGTCATCGAGGCGGCGGTTGACCATCCTCGTCCTATCTATATCCGTATGGGCAAAAAGCCGATGTACGACCTTCATACTCCGGATACCAGATTCGAGGTTGGCAAAGCCATAGTTCTGTCCGAAGGCTCAGACGTCACATTCCTGGCTACGGGCGAACCATTGAGTCGCGCCGTTATGGCTGCTCACTTACTTGAACAAGAGGGACTGTCAGTGGGTGTTATCAGCATGCATTCACTTTGCCCATTTGATGAAGCAGCCATTCTACGTGCGGCTCAGCACACCAAAGTGATGGTTAGCGTGGAGGAGCACAGCGTACATGGAGGCCTGGGCAGCCTGATTGCCTCGCTGCTGATGCAAAATGGCTTCTGCCCGAGGCTGAAAATCATCGGCATTCCAGACGAATATACCGTAACAGGTAGTCAAAAAGAGATATTTTGTCACTATGGCATCATACCAGAAGGTCTGGCAGAAACTGCCAGGCAGACCTTAAACGCAAAAGAGAACTAACTGTGCCAGTTATCCTAGCTATTGACCAGAGTACATCTGCCACAAAAGCGCTGCTGTTCAAACCAAGTGGCGAATTACTGGACAGCGTGTCTTTACCACACGAGCAGTATTTCCCTCAACCGGGATGGGTCGAGCATGATCCAGTTGAAATCTACCAGAACACAATCTCAGCCGTACATTCCCTGTTGAATGCTCACGAAGACATTAGAGATGACTTATTATGCCTGAGCATTACCAACCAGCGGGAGACAATTGTCGTCTTCGACTCTGAAACCGGTGAGCCGTTGCATAACGCTATCGTGTGGCAATGCCGCCGAGGAGAAACCATTTGCACAGAGCTGAAGTCAGAAGGTCGGGAACAACTAGTCCGGCAGGGCACTGGCCTGATCATCGACACCTATTTTTCAGCATCAAAACTGAAGTGGCTCATTGACAATGTTCCAGGACTTCAAGAGAAGCTTACCGATGGCCGTGCTTTGATTGGAACCATAGACACCTATTTAATTTATCGCTTAACTAACAACACGGTATTTGCAACTGACCATACCAACGCCTGCCGCACACTATTGTTCAACATTCAAGAGCTTGTCTGGGATGATCAACTTTGTGATCTGTTCAACGTTCCAATGAATGCATTACCTGAGGTGCGAGAAAGCAGCACCCAGTTTGGCGTAACCGACCTGGATGGGTTACTCAATAAACCCTTACCAATCTGCGGGGTGATGGGTGATTCGCAGGCCGCGTTGTTTGCTCAAAGATGCTTCGACCCTGGCAGCGGGAAAGCCACGTTTGGCACGGGTTCGTCGGTGCTGTTGAATATTGGATCTGCATTGAAGCTATCGGATAAAGGAATTGTTACCACGATTGCCTGGGTACACGACGGTAAGCCAACCTATGCATATGAAGGCATCATAAACTTTACAGGGGCTACTATTGCCTGGTTATGTAATCAACTTGAGCTGATTGACGATCCGGCTGAGTCCGAAACCCTGGCGACTTCAGTTCCGGATACCAATGGCGTGTATCTGGTTCCTGCGTTCGTTGGACTAAGTGCTCCGTACTGGGAGCCAGGTGCACGGGGTGCCATCCTGGGCCTGACACCAGGCGCTACACGTGCACACATCGCGCGGGCTGCCCTGGAAGGGATTGCTTATCGCATCCGTGATGTTCTTGGCTTGATGGCAGGTGAAGCTGGTTTGTCTCTCCAGTTCATACATGCGGATGGCGGTGCCGTTTCCAATCAGTTCCTAATGCAATTTGTAGCTGATATTACACAGGTTGCAGTCCGGACGTCGGCTCTTCAAGAGCTATCTGCACTGGGTGCAGTATTGTCAGGCACTCTTGGCATGAGGCATTTTACGTCGTTCGAAGATTTGCGAAATCTGATGCTAACGTTCAGTGATTATCGGCCCAAAATGGAGATGGAGCAGGCAACGCAACTTTATGATGGTTGGCGCCAGGCAGTACACCAGGTGCTAACCAAAGGACCACAGGAGCCAGATCCCGAATGAAAGAATCTGTTCTTTACCCCAGCGGGATTTGCGATGACACGCTGAAAATAGCCTCGTCGCCAGGCTCTATCCGTGCAAGTAGCTTGTCTGTAGGCCGGCAATCAGCTGCGCAATCAAACCAAACAAGGATGAAGGCATGAAACTGAATACAGGTACTATTATCGTTGCACTTGTGGTTCTCGTTCTCCTGGTCTTGGCAGGTAGTTATGGCTTCACGGTGGTCCCAATCGAGGATGTCAGAGAGGTTGCTGAAAGCGAGGCATTTGACCCTGTAGCCTATGTGGATAGCATCTGGGCCTCTCAACTGTTGCCGGCTTTCAATGAAGAAGCCGTGGAACTTTCCAAAATCCTGTCCGAAATACAACCAGCCGCAGATGGAACTGTTCCAAAGGAAGACTTGATCGCTGTCACCAACGAATATGGTCTCATCACCGTCGGTGAGGCGCATGTCTACATGGTGAAGGGCAGCGGCAAGATCGTCAACGTCGACGCCGAAACCAGCCTGGGGATGATAGAAGTGGCGTTGGATGATTATGGCGGCCCGATTAAGGTGTTGATGTATATCGGTACTCGCATTCCCAGCGACGAGACTTCGGTACGGGATGCAGTTGGCTTCATCAAGTTTGGTGATTTCAAAGAACAAACCGAGTATGGCAAGGTGGCATCTGAAATAAATGCGCGTGTTCTCTCCGATGTGATTGGCGGATTGGACAAGAACGCCCTGCAAGAAAGATCTATTTCCTTCATGGGCGCGTTCAACATCCGCACGTTCAATCTGATTCAGATTAAGTTAGAAGAGATCTCGGTTGTGCCGGTTGAAGTTGTGTTGGGAGAATGACCATGTCCGAAAATCCCCCTGTTCTTACTTCCGAACCTGACGTAGTGGCGGGTGCTGACGAGGCTCCTATCATCTTGAGCACTCAGAACATTACCAAAGTATTTCCTGGAACGGTGGCGCTCGACAACGTCTCGTTTAATGTGCGACAAGGCAAGGTAAATGTCCTGATTGGCGAAAACGGCGCAGGGAAGTCCACGCTGATGAAAATCCTGGTTGGGGTGGAGCAACCAACCAGCGGAAAAATCCTACTTGATGGCCGGGAAATCCATCTGAATTCTCCATTGGATGCAGCCCGTTTGGGCATTGGCATCATTTACCAGGAACTGAACCTATGTGCCAACCTGAGCGTCGTAGACAATATCTTTCTGGCGCGTGAGCTGCGCCGGAGAGGGCTGATTGACCGTAAGGTCCAGAGGCAACGTACTCGGGAATTGGTAAGCCGGCTTGAGCAGAGAATCGATCCCGATGCACTGGTGGGCGATTTGCGCATTGGGCAGCAACAGATTATCGAGATTGCGAAGGCCCTGGCTCAGGATGTACGCATACTGATTATGGATGAGCCGACATCGGCCTTGAGCGCCGCGGAGGTGGAAATCTTGTTCCGAGTCATCCGCGAGCTCAAGTCCTACGGGGTTACTATCATCTACATTTCGCACAAACTCGAAGAACTGCTCCAGATTGGCGATTACATCACCGTATTGCGCGATGGGCGCAAAGTCGTCGAGGTAGAAGCTGCGGGAGTGACCGTTCCTTGGTTGATTGAGAGAATGGTGGGCCGCAGCCTGGTAAGCATGTTTGCTCACCAGGAACGGCAGCCGGGCAAGGTCATGCTCAAAGTGGAGAACTTGACTCTGCCGCGTCCCGGAGGTGGGTATGTACTCGACCACGTCTCTTTCGAACTGCGCGAGGGAGAGATTCTGGGCTTCTATGGATTGATGGGATCCGGTCGTTCCGATTTGCTGGATTGCCTGGCGGGTTTACTTCCTCCAACAGCCGGAAGTATCTGGTTGAACGGTGCCCCGGTGACATCCACAACTGTTTCAGAACGCATCCGGGAGGGGGTTGTGCTGGTTCCCGAAGACCGCCAGAATTTTGGCCTGGTGCCAACCCTGTCGGTAATGGACAATATGCTGCTTGCCAGCCTGAAAAATTACATCGAAGGTTTCTTCCTGGCGCGCAGGCAGGAAAAATCAGTCACCGAACAGCAAATCAAAGAATTGTCTATCCGGGTGGCAAATCCGCAGCAGCCTATTACCGCCCTGAGCGGCGGCAACCAGCAGAAGGTGGTGGTGTCAAAATGTCTGCTGACCCGGCCGCAAATACTGCTGCTTGATGAACCGACACGTGGTATTGATGTGGGCGCGAAGCAGGAAATCTTCGATATCATGAGCCGATTGGCAGATCAGAGGTATGGGGTGATTTTCGTCTCATCCGAGTTGAAGGAAATCCTGGCGATGTCGGACCGGGTTCTGGTCATGTCCAAAGGAAGACTTACGGGTGAATTTACCGCTCAGGAAGCTACCGAGGAAAAACTGGTCGCGGCTTCGGCTGTCGGTCATGGCCCATCAAATGGAGACAATTGGAATGGAAGAGAGGCATAGAATGAATTCAGCGAGGGTGGGAAGGTCGCGTCGTATTACCCAGACAGACGTAATGCAGTTCCTGTTACGAGGCAGGGCGTTTATTGCCCTCATCTTGGTGCTGCTCGTTTTTTCGATACTTCAGCCGGGATTTCTGGGCCCTGATAACGTCATCATTATGGTGAAGCATACGGCCATCTGGGCGCTGCTGGCAATTGGAATGACCTTCGTGATCTTGACGGGGGGGATTGACCTCTCAGTTGGTTCGATTGTGGGATTGACAGGCATGATTGCCGGCGGGCTGATCAATGAAGGCATCATCATACCTCAGTTGGGTATCGCGATATACCCTCATACCTGGATGGTCTTGGCAATTTCGCTGCTGGTGGGAACCCTGATAGGGTCCGTCAGCGGTTTAGTTATCACGCGCTTCAAGGTGGCTCCCTTCATTGCAACATTGGGTATGCTATATGTGGCGCGCGGGATGGCCGGACTGCGCAACGATGGCTACACATTCCCGAATCTTGTTGGGCAACCTGAGTATGGTAATACCGGGTTTGAAATTCTGGGGGCGGGCCACTTTTTGGGATTCAATTATGCCGGCGAATATGTGAAACTCTATTATTCCATCTGGATTTTGGTAGCTTTCGCGTTGATAGCATACTTCGTGACTTCCCGTCTGCCGTTTGGTCGTCACGTGTATGCAATTGGCGGGAATGAAAACACGGCGGAACTCTCGGGTGTGCGTGTTAATCGCGCCAAGGTGATAGTTTACAGTATCAGCGGATTCTGCGCAGCAATGGTTGGTTTGATTATCACCTCGCAATTGGTCGCCGCACACCCTAGGACCGGTGATACCTATGAGCTGACCGCCATTGCTGCGGTGGTGCTAGGGGGCACTTCGCTGGATGGTGGGCGTGGCAGTATTTTGGGGACGGTGATTGGCGCCTTGGTCATCACTGTTTTGACAGACGGATTGGTTACGTTAGGACTCTCGACTTTCTGGCAGAATGTAGCCAAAGGCGCTGTCATTGTGGCTGCTGTGATTATTGATCAACTCCAAGCGCGATGGCAGGAACAAATAGCGCTACAGCAACAGCAGGAGTTAGGGTAGTTGCAGCCGACGTATAAGAAGTTTGAGGTCACAACCCTGGTTGACTGACAAAACTCCAGGATGTTGGCCGTCAGCGCAGAAAAGCAGGACATAGATTGACATCGAACCACGCTGATTTTCCTTGTTTTTTTCCGCGCGATTCTGTGGATATCTGTTTCCGAGAAAGAGTTGTCGGTCAATCAGGGTCACCGCCTCAGAAAGGAGAATCCATCGAACAAAAGGGCCCAACTGTCCCAATATGTGGTTTCAATTCGTCCAAACGTTTCTCACAATTATGATTTTCGGAGGAGAGTATGTTTAGCAAGAAGCTGATCACTATCGTAAGTCTGGTAGCTATCCTGGGCTTGCTGCTCAGTGCCTGCCAACAGTCCGCAACGGAGCCAGCCGATGCAACGGCCGACCCCGATGCTGGAGGAACAGACGCGGGTGGGCTAATGTGCGTGATCGTGCCTGGTGTGGAGAATCCATTCTTTGGCACGCAGCAGGACATAGCAGTTGCGAAGGCCGAAGAG
>JAFGMS010000537.1 GCA_016927375.1 Anaerolineae bacterium | reverse complement strand
CCCCTATTCTTTCTCCTCTTTTTGCACCCTATTGGATGCTTATTCTAACTCGTACTCCGCCATGATTTCCAAACCGGGAATTGCTGATGTCCTATAGGACCATAACAACTCTAACAAAAGTTCGTTAAGCCCAGGTTAAAAAAGGAAATATTCCTTTCGTCAACCACAAAGTGCGAGGCCCTGTTCAATGTCTGGCAGAACTTAACTCCGGTTTAAACACGCCTTAAACTCCATTGCGTATCCTTCTCTTGGAAACATGATTATCGAGGTTGAGGATTCATGAATACATTCGTTAACTCTCTTACACTACCACTTCCGCAACCTGTAGTGCGGCCAGGTCACCAACGCGCTGATACGTATGCGCTCGACGTTCCGTTGGAGTCAGAGCGGTTAGTCTTGCGACGAATAGGTATCGATATAGACAACCTGCCACCCACCTTCGATGGCTACCGCATCGCCCACCTGAGCGACCTGCACTTTGGCCCGGCACTGACTTACCGCACCGTCATGAGCGCTCTTCTGATAACTCGCGACCTGCAGCCCAATCTGATTGTGATCACAGGCGATTTGGTCTCGTCGTATGTCGACGAGTTCCTGATGCCGGATGCCCTGAGCCGATTGAGCGCTCCCGATGGCGTGTGGGCAGTGCTGGGCAATCACGATCACGATACAGATGCAGAAGGTGTCACGCGGGTGTTGAGACGGGCAGGCGTCCACGTGCTGCGCAACAGCAACGCACGGATTGCTCGTGGCGATGCAGCCATCTGGTTGGCAGGTGTGGACGACATCCTGACAGGACAACACGACCTCGACGCCACGCTGGCGGGCATCCCAGAGGGCAAAGTCTCGGTGCTTCTGGCACACGAGCCTGACTATGCCGATGAGGTTGCTGCAACAGGCCGGGTATCTCTCCAGCTCTCCGGGCATTGCCATGGTGGGCCGCCGCGCATCCCTGTGCTGGATGTGCTTGTGATGCCCTGGATCGTCCAGCATGGCCGCAAGTATCCTTATGGTCTCTATCGCACCGGAGATATGTGGCTCTATACCAGCGCAGGAGCAGGAAGGGGCTCTCTGCCACGCTTCCATGGTATGCCGGAGGTCGCGGAAATCACCCTGCTGCGCAATAGGAGGCCAGGCAGGAATTGATCAACGACCAGAGCCGCTCAGAGCCTCGACCAGCACATCGACACCCTTGAGTGAGTGTCCAGCCTGCCGCCGCGATTCCAACACCGATTCCAACTGAGCGTGGAGGGCACGGGTCAACGGATAGTGCCGAGCCACCAGCACGCCGGTCAGTAACATGCCCACAGGAAGCAGCGCAAAGAGTAGTCGCAGCGCCAGCAGAAAGCCTTGGGGTTGCGGTACGTGAACAAGCTGCGCAACTTCATCGACCACGACCTGCCGTGGAGGCAGGTAGCCCGCCATCCCAATCACCTGCGCGACCAGGAACACAGCAATCGCCGAGCTGAACTTACGCGCCAACGTAAATAGAGATGAGTACATCCCTTCCCGGCGCTGTCCCGATTCCAGCTCGTCGACATCTGGGATGTCAGGAAACATAGCGTAGGTGCTCAGACTGATGCCACCCACACCGATACCTACCAAAGCTGCGAAAGTGTAAAGCACCCAATCGGGCATCTCTGGCAGGATCAGCAGACTGCCCAACATCACCAGGGCCCAGAGACAGGCTCCAACAATATACCCTTGTACCTTGCTGAAGCGATGCATCAGCCACAGATAGAGCGGCATGGCGACCACCTGAGTGACCACCACCAAACCACTGACAATGCCCACATCTTCCTCACGACCAAGGTAGTTCCGCACAAAGAACACCACCATGGCGGCTGTGCAGTCGAGTGCCACAAAAGCCAATAGATACATTGCCAGCAGAACTCGAAACGTGCGCAGGTTAAAGGGCTCGATCAGCGCGGCGGGCCAGCGGAACGGCTCAGGTTTGTGCTGGAATTCAGGGTGTTCATGGACGGTCGCGCTGGTGGCAATCAACGGCAGGGCGAAAAAGACACCGAAAGCCAACCCAACGGCCAGCCAACCTTGCCGTATGTCCGGAAATCGCCCAACGATGTGTAGTGGTAACAGCGCAGCCACCAGTGCGGAGATAGCCGAGAAAAAGATGCGCAGCGCGCTCAGCTGGGTACGTTCATCGTAGTCAGGGGTCAACTCAGACTGCAGAGCATTGTAATTGAGCATCACAATGCTCACCACTGTCGAGTAAAACAGGTAAGTGACGACTACCAGAGCGGTCCGCACTCCTTCACTTGGGTGGCTGAAGGGGAAGAACAAGCCGACCAATGAAAGCAAAGTCAGGCCCACCCCTGCAATCAGGTAAGGCCGGCGGCGCCCGAGGCTTGTCCGTGTCCGGTCGGCCAGCATGCCTTCAAGGGGGTCGGTAATCGCATCGTAGATCTTGCTGAGCAGGATCACCAACCCGGCCAGCTGTGGACGAATCTGCACGACATCGACCAGGAAGACGAGATAGTAGAAGCTGATCAGGACGCCGGTCCCGCCTCCATATAGATCGCCGATGCCGTAGCCCAGCTTCTGCCACCGGGTCAATTGGGTTGGGGAAGTCTTGCTCATGCAGCCTGTCGTTCCAGTGCAGGAAGGTGAACCAATGATTGGTAGTCCTGCAGTAGGCCATCAAGCACCGAGTCCCAGCTGCGCGATTCAGCCCAGCGGCGCGCGGCGGCTCCCACTTGCCTTGCATAAGAGGGAACAAGAACCAGGCGGCGGGTCATATCAATCAGGGACTGGCAGTCTTCAGGCTCGAAGAACAGGCCAGTCTCACCATCAGAGACCACTTCGAGCGGGCCGCCCGCACGAGCCGCAACCACGGGCAGCCCAGAAGCCATAGCCTCCAGCATGACATTGCCAAAGGTCTCATTGGCTGACGGGAAGATAAAAGCATCGGCGGCGGCATAGGCATTGGCCAGATCGTCGCCTTCCAGGAAACCTGTAAAGACAGTTGGGGTATAGGCGAAGAGCTCTTCCAGCTCCTTACGCCGGGGCCCATCACCGACGATTGCCAGCCGCGTGCCCGGCAGTGCATCGAGCACCGGCTTGAGCCAGTGAACGCGCTTCTCCAACGACAATCGACCAACAGATAGCAGCAGCGGGGCATCCACATCGCCATCACTGAGGAGAGATCGCCACGCCATCGATCTGCGGCCGGGGTTGAAGCGCTCGGTATCTACGCCGCGCGTCCATACCCCGAGCCGCTCGAAGCCATGGAGAGCAAGCTCATTCATGGTGACGGTGGATGGACACAGGTTGAGAGCGGCCTGATTGTGAATCCAGCGTAAGTAAGCCCATAGAGGCTCAACGAAGAGTCCCATCCCCCATCGCTCTGCAAAGCCGGGGATATCTGTATGATAAGAAGCCAACAAGGGTATCCCAAGCTGGCGGGCATGCCGCATACCTATCAAGCCAATCGCAATCGGGTTGACAACATGGATTACATCGGGCTGGAAAATGTGCAGCTTATCCTCTATATCCAGGTGAGGAGGAACGATCTTAAGCTCTGGGTAGAGCGGGAAGGGATGCGCCGGCAAACCGATAACCCGTGCATGAGCATAGTTTTCTGGCCCGCCTTCGGGCGCGAATATCCAGCAATCGTGTCCTCTACGCTCCAGGTGTTGGATCAGATAAGTCAGTGTGTTGACAATGCCATCAATTTTAGGCAGGAATGTTTCTGTAAAGATTGCAACCCGCACTTGTCGTACCCCTTTCAAGAAAAGCCTTCAGCTTTTAGCCTTGTAGTCTTCGATGGTATGTCATGTGGATTCCCGCCTTCGCGGGAATGACAGCATTGATAATATGGCCACTCATGCCAGGTCAACCTGGATATCAGCCCATCAAACCCTTGGTTTCCTCACTGCCTTCGATGCGCTTCCAGGGCTTTGGCAATCAGATTGAGCCCTGGAAACCAGATTCCTTCGGCGAGAGATTGGGAATTCCTTTGCTAGTTCGAGGCAGATATAGTGAGCCAATCTGTCTATTCCTTGGCGGAAAGATGATCTTTCCTACTCTAGTACTTTGCGGCGGAAATCTGTATCCAGTCGAGAAGTGCAACGCAAAGTACTTTATACAGTTGGGAAGATTGCCTTAATCT
>JAFGMS010000536.1 GCA_016927375.1 Anaerolineae bacterium | reverse complement strand
TTTCAGCCTCGCGAACTGCGTGTCATTCCCGTGAAAACGGGAATCCATAAGCGCGCCAAGTGGATTCCCGCTTTCGCGGGAATGACAAGATTGGCGAAGGTATTGGCCTTGTATCAAGGCTGAAGTTTATATCATCCATGTGCAAAGTCGAGCTAAGAGCCTATCCGTAAATTCGCTTCGCTCATTTCGGATAGGAATAAGAACAGCAAAGCAAGTCGATTTACGGACAGATGCTAAACTTAGTAACGCCGGAAGGCGGTTGTGGTCGGTCCCGTGGCAAGCTCTTATATTTGCTGAGTGATAACCAGGGTCGCAGGTCTTCAAGCCTGCGGCCCCAACAAGAATTATCTGTTCGTGTCGTGAACCTGTCTCAGCAAGCCGTCCACCATTTCATCGGCGGGCATAGTCAGCGTGCTTTGCTGAAACATGAGCACACTCACCAACGGCATGTCGTTCATCATCTCCATTGCATCCATGCCGGCCTCTGCCACGCCATCGCCGTGATCCCCGCCGCCGAACATTTTGCGTGCCTGGGTCTCAATCTGCCTATAGAGCGGCTCCAACACGGCTCTGCCGCATGGGTCGGCCATCCATTCTTTTATGGTGGATTCTTTGTCGATAATGCAGGGCAGGGTAAGGGTCGATTGGAGTGTCACCGTCTCACGGCAGCGGATGTCCGCAGCAGAGGCGCCGATCAGAATATCGAACTTCCCATTCTCAGTAACCCACTGTTTGTAGGCAGGATGGTAGTAAGCAAAGGCACGAAAATCAAGCTCAATGGAAACGGTCTTGGTCTCGCCCGGCTGCAGCTCCACCTTTGCAAAACCTTTGAGCTCCTTTTCGGGGCGTACCAGGTCCGATTCTTGATCGTGGACATATACCTGCACAATTTCCTTTCCTGCGATACGTCCTGTGTTGGTAACATCCACCGTTACGGTCAACCCGTCCACATCTTTGAACGTAGGCGCTGAGACTTTGGCATTGCTGTAGGCAAAAGTGGTGTAGCTCAGCCCATGGCCAAAGGGAAACAATACCGGCATTTCTTTAGCATCGTAATAACGATAGCCGATGAACAATCCTTCGCCATAGTGCACTTTGCCCGCGCCGCCCGGCCAGTTAATATAAGCAGGCGTGTCGGAGAGCTTGAGAGGAAAGGTCTCGGGTAGTTTGCCACTGGGATTAACTCTGCCAAAGAGCACGTCGGCAATTGCCGCTCCGCCGGCCTGCCCCATCATCCAAGCTTCGAGCACAGCGGCCACATCATCAATCCAGTCGCTCATAGCAACAGGGGCACCATTGTTCAGCACGACAACAGTATTCGGTTGGGCTTTGGCAACAGCTTTAATCAGTGCGACCTGCTGCTCGGTCAGATCGAGATCCTGGCGGTCGTAACCTTCAGATTCCTTGAAAGACGGTAGAGCGATATAGAGCAGGGCTACATCTGCGGCACCGGCAAGGCTCACAGCCTGATCGATCATCTCCTGCCGGAAGCTGTTATCGGAGGGGTAGCCTTCAGCATAGGTTACTTCTGCATTCCCCGCCCGAGCTTGCAGTTCCTTAAATGGGACTGCTACTTTGGTCGGGTTGATGTGCGAGCTGCCGCCGCCCTGGAAGTGGGCATGTTCAGCGGAACGACCAATCACGGCAATATGTTGGTGATCGCTCAGTGGCAGGATACCATTGTTCCTGAGCAGCACCATGCCTTCAGTGGCAATTCTGTGTGCCAGATCATGGTGCTCTTCAATGTTAAACTTGCCATTCTTGGGTACCTCTTTGGCCTTGAATACAATGTGCAGAATGCGCTGAACCGATTCATCCAGTACAGCCTCATCCAGCTCACCGGAGCGAACGGCTTCGACGACAGCCTTGACACGGCGATCCTGTGGACCAGGCATCTCTAAATCCAGGCCACCCCTGAGTGAGGCCACGCGGTCGTGCACCGCGCCCCAATCGGAAACAACCAGCCCTTCGAAGCCCCATTCATTTTTGAGAATATCGACGAGCAGATAATGACTCTCTGAGCAGTATGTCCCGTTAAGCTTATTATAGGCGCACATTACCGTCCAGGGCTTGGCCTGCTTAATGGCTTTTTCGAAGGCAGGCAGATAGATCTCGCGTAGGGTACGCTCGTCCACTTCGGCGCTGATGCTGAAGCGTTGGAATTCCTGGTTGTTGGCAGCAAAGTGCTTGAGCGAGGTCCCTACGCCTTTGCTTTGGACGCCGTCAATCAGGCCGGCAGCCAGCTCTCCTGCCAGGAAAGGATCCTCGGAAAAATACTCGAAGTTGCGTCCTCCCAGCGGAGAGCGTTTCATGTTAGCTCCGGGGCCAAGCAAGACATCTACATTCAGAGCAATACACTCCTTGGCCAGAGCTTCCCCCAGCCTGTGCAGCAAACCCGTGTCCCAGGTCGAAGCGAGGCAAGATGCTGTAGGAAAGCAGGTGGCCGGCAGGCTGTCCAGTATCAGCGCCTCTACATCAGCCACGCGCCGTACGCCATGCGGCCCATCAGAGACAATCATTTCTGGTACACCCAGCCGCTCCACCGGGGTTGTCGTCCATGGGCTGGCACCTGTGCACAAGGCCGCTTTTTCCTCAAGGGTCATCTGTTTGATAATAGTTCTGATATCTTTTTTCATGGGTTACTCCTGTATTGCCTGTTATTGGGTTGGCCGCTGTGCATCACATAGATAGATGAGCTACCAGCGCTGCCTGTTTGCTAGAGCTTCTTAGCAGGAAGAAGGGCGATGATGGTCACTTGTCACCGGGCACATCGGTCTGGGCTAAGATGCTCTCTTTTTTGAGCGTCAAGGGAACATCGTTTATCAGCCGTGTTGTGTAATTATGTTAGGGGTACGAATCCAAACTCAAGAGGGGCGTATTACACGGTTGAGAGATCCCATTCTTCATGGATTTTTGGGACATCATTGATCAAGCGTCGGGTGTAAGCCTCTTTTGGATGTAGAATGACTTCATCGGGAGTTCCGCTTTCGATAAATTTTCCATGCTCCATAATGTATATGGTGTCAGAAACATAATATGCGAGGCCAATATCATGGGTGATAAAAATAAGCGTCATCCCGGTCTCAAAGTGCAGGTTCATCAGCATACCCAGGATGGTCGAGCGACTGCAGGCATCGATCATCGAGGTGGGTTCATCGGCCAACAGAATTTGTGGCCTCAGAAGGAAGATACGAGCAATCATCAAGCGCTGCATCTGTCCGCCTGAAAGCTCAAAAGGATACTTGTTAGTCAATTCCTCGAACTTCAAGTTGACAAAGCTGCATGCCTCTGTCATCAACGCCACTTTTTCCGCGCGAGGAAGTCTTCGACCTCCCCGCATGTGAATGCAATCCAGAAGAACAGCATCGATCTTGTTAAATATGTTGTATGAAGAGAACGGGTCCTGAAAGATCGCCTGAATGCTCTTCCAGTATTCTTTTTTCTTCTTTTGAGTACCGATGTCGCGCTTCGTCCCCTGGAAGTAAACCTCACCCTCCGTGGGGTTAATTAATCCCAGAAGTATCTTTGCCAACGTGGTCTTTCCACTGCCCGACTCGCCCACAATCGAGACAATCTCACCCTCATAGAAATTGAAATCGACGTGATCAACAGCAACGCATTTCTGACGACCAAAACCAAATACCTTAGTGAGCCCTGAGCCGCTCAAGCATAAGTTTTTTTCATCCGGCATTTTGATGAGCCTCCCTCATATGAGCCTCTCTGGTATAAAAGTCTCTCAGCTCTCTTTCCGATAGGATGCACCGATAAGCGCGACCGCCACCCACATCGTGAAGAGGAACAGGATTGGCCTCACATTCTGCTCGAACATATTTGCAGCGTTCGGCAAAGCGGCAGCCAGCAGGTGGATTTTTGAGATTAGGCGGTACCCCAGGAATGGCAGTCAACTCAACATCCCGCAGGCCGTATTCAGGCACAATGATCGAGCCCATTAGGCCTTTGGAATATGGATGGAGCGGATCGAACACGGCTTCTTGTGCAGTACCCTTCTCGACAATCTGCCCTGCATACATGACCATAATATCGTCGGTTACGTTGTATAGTAGTGGAAGCTCATGTGTGATAAAGATCATCGACTTGGTGAACCCGTGCTCCAGCAAGTTCTTCAGCATCTTGATGACCATCTTCTGTGAGGTCACGTCGAGTGCAGAGGAAGGTTCATCTGCGATCAACACTTTGGGGGAAAGGATGACAGAGGTCGCGATCACTGTGCGTTGTTTCATACCACCAGAAAGCTCAACGGGGTATTTTTGCAATACTTCAGCCGGAAGCCCCAAGACCTCGAAGCTTTTTCGGGCAAGGTCATGAATATCTTTCTTGGTCCTGGATGGTTCATGCGCTTGAACAACATCCTCAATAAAGCTGATAATTTTCTGGGTAGGGTTTAGCGCATTCATCGCGGATTGGGGGATATAGGAAATCTCTGTTCCCAATATATCTCTACGAATATCATCAGGATCCATTCTAGAGATGTTGCGCCCATCGATGATGATCTCACCACTTGTATAGTGCAGCGGAGGGAAGTAATACCCCATCAGGCTGAGCGCAAGCGTCGATTTTCCACAGCCGGATTCTCCTGCAATTCCCAGCGACTTCCCTTCTTCGACCTTCAGAGAGACGTGGTCAACCGCGTAAACATCTTCCCGAAACCGGGTGATATATTTCGTTGTCAGCCCTTTAACCTCTAACATTACAGGATTTGACATCTCAATCACCTACTCCCTCAGTGCCGGATTGAATACTTGGTCGAGACCGGTATTCATCAAATTCATCGAGAATGTAATCAACGCAATGGTTACGAGGACGGGGAGGTACGCCCACCATTTCCCCAGTATCTGTGCCTGGTAGATCAGTGCCCAGTTCATCATCAAACCCAGTGTTGGCACTACGGTGGTCCTGGGCCCCAACCCCAGGATCGACAATTGTGCCTCTGCCAGGATTCCGGCGGAAATTTGCAGAATCAGCGCCATGATGACATAAGATGCGATGTAGGGCAGAATGTCTGTAATGATGATATGGACAATTGAATGCCCGGATAATTTCGACAGATTCACATGATCGCGGTTGCGAAGGGAAATGACCTGTGCCCGCACAGCCCTGGCAGTCCAAAACCAGGAGGTAAGCCCGATCACCACTGCGATGGTAACGGCACCACGTTGTTCCTGCCCGATGCTGAATGAAATCAGGATCAACAAAACAAAGGAGGGAATTACTGTAAAGAGATTGGTAAAAAACATGATGATGTCGTCCACCACACCGCCAATGTATCCTGCCAGCAGTCCCAGCGTCAAACCGATCAGAGTTGCAATGGTGCCTGAGACAAAGCCGATCACCAGCGATACACGGGTTGCTGCAACCAGTTCGGTCAGCACATCCCTGCCGAAGTTATCAGTGCCAAACGGCAACACCCGTACATTTGCCACCTGGTTGATATTCACATAATCGGTCTGAGTGATAACATCCACCTGCTCTAGGGTGCCTGTCTCGGGGTTTACCTCAGCAATGATCGCTCCCTCGGTAGACAAAAGTCCCTTAAGCGAATTGTTGAGCCGGATGAAATAATTCCGCCTGGCGTTCGTCATGCCGGGAATATTTTCTGTGGGATCATAATTGTCCATCCACAGATCCAAAAGCTTCTGGGTGTCCGCGGTATCAATCTCGTTTTCAGGAATACCGGCCGCTACAAGCCATTCCTTCATGGCAAGGCGATCTTCCTCGTTCAACTTACTGGCAATTCGCTTGGCGGCGGCACCGTCCAGATTCAGGGTGTGGGGAGTGGTGCCAAGGCTGTCATAAACACTCACATATATCCCGGGTTCAAAGAAAGTACCCTGAGCGACGATCTCCAACGGAGGGTCGGGAATGATCAACGGATAAATGAACGTGAGCAACAGAATTGCCACAAAAATGGAGAAACCAAACACGAACTTGCCGGAGCGGAAAAACTGTTGAAATGTATGTTTCATAGCTGCGTCTCCGCCTAATCCGACTGCGCTGCTTTGATGCGCGGATCGATAAAGCCGTACGAGATTTCGATAACAAAATTCGCGATCAGCACCATTATTGTGATGATCAATGTGGTTGCCGATATCAGCGGATAATCCCCGCCTCTCACAGCTGTCAGGATTGTGGAACCAAGCCCCGGATAGCTGAAGATGATCTCCGCCACCAACGCGCCGCCGACCATGGTGCCGATCGATAGCGCCAGACCGGTTATCTGCGGGAGCATGGCGTTCCGGAACACGTAGCCGACGATCTTCCGGTCTTTGATGCCCATGAAGCGACTGTATTTCACATAATCTGCGTTCAGCTCGTAGATGGACATGGAGCGCATGCCAATCGCCTGGCCACCAATGGCGATCAATACGATAGACCAGAACGGCAGTTGATAGTGAACGATCACGGACCAAATAAACGACCAGCTGAAGCTGGGAATCAGATCAAACCCATATCCGCCGGAAGTTGGGAACCATTTCAGGCTCACTCCAAAAATGACCATCAAAATGACTGCCATACCAAAAGGCGGAAAGTTGCTCACAAAAATGGAGACGGGCATGAGGACTTTGTCAAAGCCCCCTTTGAGATAAGCAGCTAACGCGCCGAGCGTGTTCCCGATCAGCCAGCCGACGATAATCGCCGGGAACTGTAGTGCCGCAGTCCACACAATGGACGATTTGATGACATCGGCCACTGTTCTGGGATATTGGGCGAACGAGAAACCAAAATCGCCACGGAACACGTTTCTAACATAGATGAAGAATTGTTCGACCATGGGCTTGTTGGTGCCAAACAGGTCCGCATATTGCTGATAGATCGCCTGGACTCCGGTCGTATTGCTCATACCTTGGGCAAGCCTCGATACGATGGCTGCCACAGGATCTCCCGGCATCAGACGCGGCAGGATGAAATTCAACAAAAATGCACAAACAAAGGTAATCAAGAACCAAAGCAACTTGTTGAGGAAATACTTTCGGTACCCTTTCAACGGAACACCTCTTTGCCAATATAACCAACAGCCATGTTCCAGTTTGGCGGAACATGGCTGTTCTTACTAGATTACACTTTACTGTTCGACGAGCGTCAGGTTATAGAGACCTGCGATGCTCCACCCATCAGTCAGGTCGAGCGGAGGAACCGGCGGGCTCGTACCATCGCCCTCATGGGGGAAGTTCGTCCAGACACTCTCGTTCACAGTGTGGAACGATTGAGGACGATACATGAGTGTGAAGGAGGGGATATCGGTCAGGTAGATCTTAACCAATTCCGTGTACATTTCCTTCAACTTGTCGGGGTCGGTTTCGCCGGGGATGGCCTGGATCAATGCATCGGCATCAGGGTTCGAATACTGGCCCCAGTTGCCATTCCAGTTGCTTGCCATACCAACGAATTCGGAGCTTATCAGATGGCGGATACGGCCCCAGGGCTGGGTCGGGCCAGCACCGTCACTCCACATCATGAAGATGTCATACCCCTCGGGGAGAGGCGCATCTGACTTGGTGACAACAGTCTGGTAGACGGACCACTCAGGGAAGTTGGTCGTGATGTCAATCCCGATCTCTTTTCCGGCAGCCGCCACCACTTCAATCGCAGCCTGCCAATCGGACCAGCCATTCGGGCAGGTGGCTATGTAGCTAAGCTTCTGGCCATTGTACTCACGCCAGCCATCGCCATCGGTGTCGGTGATACCAGCATCATCGAGCAGTTGCTGGGCGCCCTCGATATCGTTGCCAACCCATTGCAGATCTGCGACGGCCTCGTGATCATACAGGGCCTGCTCCCCGTCAGTTGGGTTCATGAGCGAGCGCGGTACCTGCTCGAAGGTGGCCGATTGGTTGGTCATGGCATTGGCAATGATGGTGGGATAGTCAACCGCAATGGCAATAGCCTTGCGAACCGCGATCTGGTCCAGCCCGTAAGATTCCAGATTGTAGAAAGCGGTTGGAAGGCTGGCGCCAATGCCGTAAGGAGCCTCGGGCAGGTAGGTAGAGATAGGCAGTCCTTGATCGAGCCACAGCTCCTGAACATTGGAGTTGAACTGCTGGCTGACATCCACTTCGCCGGCTTGCAAAGCGGTCGTACCGGCGGCATTGTCCTTAAAGATCACGTGGGCGAGGTACTTTGGTGCAGGCAGCTTACCCCACATGCTGGCATCCTGCCCCCAGTAGTCATCATTACGAACATAGACAACCTTCGTATCATCAGCGAAGTACTTGCCATAGGGCCCTGAGTAAACAACATCCTCTGCGGTGTCAGCCAGCAGCTCGGTGGCATCGCCGCCGACGCGCTCTTCCAGCGTCTCGGTCCAGGCTTTCTGGATGACATAGTTGGTGCTCAGGTAAGCGGAGACCAGCAGAGGATTGACAGCCTTGCCCTCCTCATCGAGCTTGGCTTTGACAACAACGGTCTGGGGATCTACAGCAACGATGTCCTCAATGTAATCCTTGTTGCTGGCGCCGGTAGGAGTCTCGTACTTGATGTGGGTGGCCCAGGTGTAAGCGACATCATCAGCAGTCACAGCGGTGCCATCGCTCCATTTGGCAGCAGGCTTGATCTTGAAGGTGATCTCGGTTCGATCCTCGTTCCACGTATAATCTCCATCAGCCAGCAGAGGATACATGTTGCCGTCAAGCATGTTGTAAAGGTACGGGGTTTCAAACATGATGACGCGGGCGTTATCCTGCTGAGCAATAGCCATGGCATTATTATTGTTGTTGGAGTATGGATTCCAGCCAACAACCGCTCCCCACTGTTGACCATTGAAGTACAGTGTTTGGTCGCGGGGCAAAGCATTCGGATCGGCAGGTTCCTCAGTACCGGCTGGCTCTTCAGTGTCAACAGGCTCAGCAGGCTCTTCGGTGTCGGCAGGTGCAGCAGGCTCTTCAGTATCGGCGGGAGCCGCAGTCTCAGTAACTGCAGGAGCCGCTTCACCACAGGCTGCCAATAAGAGGCTTAGAACTATAAGCAAACATGCAATAGCGTACGACTTTTTACACATCTGTGTTTCTCCTCTCCTATTTGATAATGTAAGCATATTGTTCGATGACATTCCTAACAACCGGTGAATGTTCATAGAACTTGACCAACCATCCAGCAAAATGTGCGTCGACACAAATTTCCATAAAGGCAATTTGTGAGGCGCATTATCAGATGGTTGCATACGGGATGGGCAGCCTCCTTTCTCAGCAGATCTTGCCGGAATAAAAGAGAACTCACCATATATTATATTAAGGTTAGAAGAAAAACGATTCATCGAGAATCAGGAGTTAGGATGATTTTGTACGGTACAACATGTAGCAAAAGATAGCGTGATATTACACTCGGGGGATGTCTGGGCCGCAAAAGTTACCCAACGGGGTATAATATGACTTGTTGGGTAACTCTTTGTTTATGCCGGATATAAAAGATGCAGAAATCTGACAAAGCTATCGTCAGGAACAACTGCTTGCTTGTGGACTCTAATAACATGCAGGTTGGCTCACCGCAATGGTACGATTGGCTTTCCGCGAATAAGAAATTCACCTTTCAGGATGAGAGCGGACATTTCTTCGCCCAGCGCGAGACGCGCCGCAGCAATGCCTATTGGTACGCCTACCGCCGCCGTGCCGGGAAACTGGCCAAAGTTTACCTGGGAAAAACGGATGAGCTGACCCAAGAGCGGTTGGAACAGGCTAGTTTCACTCTTGCGGGCCAATTTCTTCAGACGCAATTGACAAACCAATCTGCCGGGACGTCGACTCCAAGCACTGAGACACACATCGATACTTCCCTTCTGCCCATGACCAAAGTAAACGTGCCGGTGCTACCCCAAAAGCTCGTCACACGACCGCGTCTTATCCGTCAACTGAACACCTCGCTGATTCTGATTCATGCCCCTAGCGGCTTTGGCAAAAGCACGTTGCTTAACGATTGGAGACGGACCTGTGATTTTCCTGTTGCCTGGCTCTCTCTCGACGAGAATGATAGTCACCCCCTACGCTTTTGGTATTTGGTGGCGAAGGCTCTGCAAACGGTTAATCCTGCACTGGAGCATGAATTCATCAATAGCCTACAAACTTCCTCTCTCCGCCATCCAACCGAAATCGTTTCGCATCTGACCAACAGCATCGTTCAGGCAACACCCCCCAGCCAACGTCTGGGGTTGGTGCTCGATGATTTTCACCGCATCCACAACTCAGAGATCTATACTGCGCTCCAGTCCTGGTTCGAATGCTTCCCGCCTGCTCTACATCTCATGATTTCCGGGCACATCAAGCCGCCGCTGGCTATTGGGCATTTACGCGCAAGAGGCATGGTGCTTGAGTTAGATGCCAATGACCTGCGTTTTACGCTAGAGGAGGGCATCAGCTATTTGCTGCAATATCCTCAAGACCCTCCACTGGCCTACGGTGATATGGAGAAGTTAGTCAAACACACCGAAGGCTGGGCGGCAGGTCTGACACTCGCTGCCCTTGCCCTTGGTAAACAGGAAGATCGTCGTCACTTTATCGACACTTTCAGCGGAGCTCACATTTATCTGCGTGAATACTTCATGGAGACAGTCTTACAGCATTCCACGCCCGAAATGCAGCTTTTTCTACTCAGGACCGCTATAGTGAAGCACCTGACAGGCAGTCTGTGTGATGCCCTGACCGGGCGAACAGATGGAGAGGAAATACTCTCGCGTTTGTGGCGGGAAGGCTCGTTCATTGTGCGGATCGAGGAGCCGGGCTGGTACCGCTATCACGATCTCTTCGCTGAAATGTTATACAGCCAACTACAGTCACGTTTTCCCGAGGAGATTCCCCAACTACATCGGCGGGCAGCTCAGTGGTATTACGAAAAATATGCGCCCGCCGATGCTATTTATCATCTCCTGGCGACTGATGCCTGGGAAGAGGCCGCCTCCCTGATGGAGGAAATGGCTCTACGCGAACTGGAACAGTATGGCGAGGACTCGCGCCTGCTGAGCTGGCTCCAAGAGCTTCCTGCCAATGTAGTACAGCAGCACAAAACTCTCCTCTTTGTCTACCTGCGGTTGGCGCTCCTGGCTTTGCCTCGGAGGAAGATCGAAAGCTTTATTGCCCGAATCGAGGCCAATATTTCTCGCAAACCCGCGTCCCAACAAACGTCCGACGAACGAGAGGTATATGCAGAAATCCAGCAAATTCACCACACCTGGGCACAAGGTAATGCATTTACTCCTCCGCCTCTCACAAGAGGAGAAAGCGACGAACGATGGGAGCTGCTCAACGGTTTATCCTTGCTCAGGCTCCCTGATAACCAGAATGCAGATGGCCTGGATGAACAGCTTATCCTTCTCTATGAAAAAGCCCGGGCACAACGCAATCTATTTGTGATTTTGATGGTGGGAGGAAGCCGTGCAAGAAGGGCATTCAATAAGGGGCAGCTCAAACGCAGTGAGAAGATTGCGCAGCAAGTTCTGCAGGAGGCAATGGTTCAACGAGGTAAATTGTCTGGTCCGGCCAGTATCCCATTAGCCATACTGGCCCATATCCACTTTGAGCGCAACGAGTTGGATCTGGCACAACAATACCTTCAACGCGCGACAGAAGCAGATCCTAACTCCGCCAGCACCAATATGCCTGTTCAGATAGCAGTGCAACGGGCTGAGATCCAATCTGTACAGGGAAAAGTAAAAGAAGCCCGTGCCACCCTCCGGGCCATGCGGGAATTACACGCCCGACGTCCTTCCGGCATTTGGCGCGACCAGGATTTGATTGCCTACGAGGCAATCATTTGTTTACGCAATGGAGATACATTTGCGGCCGAGCAATTATTGGGTCAGATAGGCGAACCAGGTACACATGCCCTATCTGATCTGGCGTATGCAGAGATTGCATTGTTGCGCAAGCAATTCGATATGGCTGAAAAACTTCTTAGCCAGCTCATTGCTGAAAATCCGGATGGCTTGCAAAATGAACCGCTTTTAGTAGCGCATGTGATGCTGGCTTTGGCGTTATTCGGCCAGCACAAGGTCAATCAAACCCGGCAGGTACTTGCGGAAGCAATCCGGCGGGCTGCGCCCGAAAGATTCATCCAGCCTTTTTTGGAACACAGCACTCAATGTGTTCCGTTGCTGACATTGGTGCTGCACACCGAGAATCTGACTATCGAAACGAAGGACTTTATCAAGCAGATTCTACACATCACTGGCCACGACAGTGAGATACAGAGTCAACTTCCAGAGGAATATTTTGATTTGGCCACCGCTGCATCTATCACCTGCCGTGAACAGGAGATCCTGCGTCTGCTCGCCGATGGGCTATCGAATGGACAGATGGCCCTCCATCTGTCCATCTCAGAGAGCACCGTAAAAACCCACCTGGGAAATATCTATGCCAAGCTCGATGTTAACAGCCGGATACAAGCGCTTTCCCGAGCACAGACGTTAGGATTGGTCTAGTTTGAGCACAATTGTTTTTGGGGTTCATTGTCCATCTCAAGTGAAATCCGGCGAAATGATGCTTGGAAACTCAAGATACGAGAAGGCTTGATAGTTTGACAATGTCATGTTTCATGCGGGGGTACAGTCGGACTAACAGTCCGACCTACTCCGGGCA
>JAFGMS010000535.1 GCA_016927375.1 Anaerolineae bacterium | reverse complement strand
GACATGGTCACCGACTACCAGAAGCTGTGCCGTCCCAAAATCGAGGAGCTGCTCGGTGCAAAGAGCTATGAGCGATGCTGCGGGGCCATGTTGGCAGCCTATGATGAGTTCGCCCCGGACCTGCCTATCCTGGAGGATAGCAACAACCGGGACATATTCTTGCGTAACGCGCCCTTCATCCTCTCACTCTACCGTGCGCTGCTTGGCGAGTTCGCTCTGGGCCGGGATGCGGCGCTGGATACAGTGAGCCAGATCACCGACTACAAGGTGCGCGAGCAGTATGGCAATGACCCTGTGATGAAGTTCATCATGTCACGAATAGCGGCGGACGATCTCTTCAGAAGGATGTTCCTGAAGATATGGGAGCGCCAGGACGAGGAATACGGATGGACCGCTGAGTTTCCTGCTTCTGATGCCTATATAGCCGTCGATGTAACGCGCTGTGGCCTGGTCGATTGGTATACCGACCAGGGGGTACCGGAGATCGCTCGGATAGGGTGCGATGGGGATTACATCATGGCGGAGTTCATGACAGGGTTGGAGTTGGTACGGACAAAGACAATCGCCAACGGCGATGACGTCTGCGATTTCAGATATATAAAAGTAGAGGTTTGAGGTGATAGACATGATCAAAGAAAACACAAGCACAAATTATGGCAATTGGGTATCGAGCAAATTCATATATATACCCTTTCTGATGGGCGCATTCTTCCTTGGGTTGATACTCGTCTGGCCGGGCTTCGCCATCCTGGCGGCACTCTGTCTCTTGAGCGGTACCTATTTCGTGTATGCCCGTCACGCCTTCTCGCCATGCGGCGGGAATATCCAGGTCAAACTCTGGGAGATGGTGTTGGAACGCCTCGATTGGAATGGCAAGGGCAAGGCGCTTGATATCGGCTGCGGCAACGGCCCGCTGACCATCGCCCTGGCCCAGCGCTACCCTGATGGGCACGTGACGGGTATCGACTTCTGGGGCAAGAAATGGGATTACTCAAAGGCGGCCTGCGAACGCAATGCTCAAACCGCAGGCGTCGCTGACCAGACAGACTTTCAGAAAGCCAGCGCCTCGGCCCTGCCCTTTGAGGATGGAACCTTCGAGGCAGCTGTGAGCAACTTCGTCTTCCACGAGGTGAGTGATGCCGAAGACAAGCGAGAGCTTCTCAAAGAAGCCCTGCGGGTGGTCAAGAAGGGCGGATACTTTGCTTTCCAGGATCTATTCCTGTTCGAGGAGCTGTACGGCGAGATAGATGACCTGTTGGAGACCATCAGGACCTGGGGCATCACCGAGGTTGCCTTCGTAGACACAAGCGCCTCCGACTTTGTGCCCACCGCGTTGAAACTGCCGTTCATGGTCGGCAAAGCCGGCATCATCTATGGCGAGAAGTAAGTCTCCAGCAATCAGCTTACTGGTGAATGTGGGCTGATTGCTGTGTGTTCGCAGTTTACCTTCACCACACCTTAGTTGTTTCACCCCACAACCCCGTTAGCCTATTGCCATCATTGCCGGAAACCAAATCATAAGCCGTGCGTATAGATACTGGAGCCTGGCGGAGTTTTTTGGACGGCAAGACTCGTGTCGCAATCAAAACATCAGTAGAAATTATCTTAAGAGAAGCTCATGATCAGCACGCGATGGTACAAGATTGTCAATGATTTATGGAACAACAAGGCCCGGACTATCCTGGTCGTGATGGCGATAGCAGTCGGTGTCTTTGCATTTGGGGGTGTAATGGCTTCTGGTGAGGTCATGCTCCGTAACATGAATGAGCAGTGGCAAGCCTCTGTCCCAGCCAGTATCTTATTCAGTCTACCTGAGTTTGATACGGCCCTGGTCAATTCTGTCCGCCAATTAGACAACGTAAGGGATGCCGAAGGGAGAACGGATACTTACCTCAAGCTCATTGCAGCGGATGGACAGCAGCACAATCTCCAATTGACGGTATTTCAAGATTACGAGGATATACGTGTTGCCCGTCTTTATCCTCAGGAAGGCACCTTTCCTCCGGGCAGGCACGAGATTTTGCTGGAGCGTACTACAGCTACGTTTCTTGGCGTGAAGCTCGGGGATACCATCACACTTGAAAAAGCGAATGGGAAACGTTACGACCTGATCTTTACGGGTACCGTCCATGCCTACGATGTCGTACCACCGGCGCTCTATCCCTATACCTATGGTTATGTTTCCACCAGCACCCTGCGATGGCTCGGGTATTCCGGTCGCTATAACACCCTGGCCATTGCCGCCGATCCCGCCATCACCAGCATCGAGGAAATCAACTCGATAGCCTCTGGTCTCAGGGAGCATCTTCAGGCAAATGGCTACACAGTCTATTCGACCAGCATACAGGAGCCCAACAAGCACTGGGGCGCCTCGATCACCGAAGGGGTCACTGCCGTGTTGGGGGTTATTGGCGTGCTTTCGCTGGGATTGAGCGGCTTTTTGGTGGTGAGCACTATCACCTCCCTGCTCATGCAGCAGCAGCGCCAGATCGGTATCATGAAGGCCGTTGGCGGCTCGCGCCAACAGATCGCCGGCCTCTACCTGAGCATGGCTACCGTGTTTGGCGCTCTGGCCTTGGTGATCGCTTTGCCTGCCGGTGCGGCGATGGCCTATTGGTTCGTCAAGATCATCTCAAACTACCTCAATTTCGATGTCGAGTTCTTCTATATCCCGCACCAGGTACTGGCGATGGAGGTGTTTGCCGCTCTGCTTGTCCCCTTGATCGCGGCGCTCTTCCCTGTGCTGGGCGGTACCCGGGTTACCGTCCGCGAGACGCTCAGCGACTACGGCATTGCTCAGACGAGCAGGCAAGGGCTGATAGATCGCATGTTGGCGAAGATGCGTGGTGTACCACGTCCTACCCTTATCTCGTTGGGCAATACGTTCCGTCGCAAAGGACGTCTCTTGTTGGCGCTGGGCACGCTCACCGTTGCCGGCGCGACCTTCATCTCTGTGATCAACGTACGCACATCGATGATGAGTGAGCTGCAAGTCGTGTTGGACTTGTTCAAATACGATGTTGGTATCAGCCTGGATGGGGCCTACTATTTTCAGCAGCTGAAAGTAGCCGCCAGAGAAGTGCCGGGCGTAACTTATTTAGAAGGATGGGCCTTCGGAAGAGTACAGCGGATCCATCCTGATGGCGAGGAAGGGCCTACCTTCTCACTCATCGCGCCGCCTGCCGATTCGCCTTTTCTTGTGCCTACCATGTCCGAAGGGCGCTGGCTGGAGCCCGGGGATCGGAACGCCATCGTGATCGCCAGCACCCTCCTCAGGGTCGAGCCCGGCATCAACGTCGGCGACGTCATAGAGACGAATATTAACGGCGCCAGTTATGAATGGGAAGTGGTCGGTATTGTGAAAAGCTTTGGCAACGGCGGCTCTTTCGCCTACGTTCCATACGAGTACTATTCACAGATTCAGGGAACCAAAGGATTGGCTTATTCACTCTACGTGATGACCGACCAACATGACATGGCCTACCAAAAGCAGATCGCCGAGGCGCTCAAGGAAAGCTTCGACAAGCGCGGAATAGGCGTCGGCCAGGTCGAGACCATGGGCGAAGTTATCCAGGCCAACACAGGGCAAATCGACTTCCTGATCTATTTCCTGGTTCTGCTTTCCAGCCTGATCGGGATCGTTGGCGGATTGGGCTTGATGAGTACCATGAGCCTGAATGTGTTGGAGCGTACACGCGAGATCGGCGTGATGCGAGCCATCGGTGCTCAGAACGGTGCATTACGCAGCATCGTTGTTACTGAAGGACTGGTGATCGGCGTGTTGAGCTGGATCTTGAGTATCGCCGGCAGCATACCGCTCTCAGCAGTGATGGCGTATGGTGTAGGGGTGGCTGTATTCCAGTCGCCTATGGCAGCCGCGTTTTCACCGGTAGGAATTGTGGCCTGGTTGGTGCTTATTGTGATCATCGCCACCGTGGCCAGCTTGCTACCGGCCCGGCGAGCGGCCCGGATCAGCATCCGCGAGGCGCTGGCTTATGAATAGGATGGTCTACAATTTGCAGCTCACAGTTTATAGTTTTCACCATCATCGGTCTATGAACTGGTCGCTAACAACGGCTTTTGCCGTTTGCCTTTGACTGTAAACTGTTTGCTGTGAACTACAAACTGTTTTTATGAGGAGAGAAAGACATGCGGTATTACAAAAGTTTGCTACTTATCATCGGATTGCTGGCACTCACTTTGGCTGGCTGCTCAGGAGCAGCCACGCCAACGGCAACAGAGGAACCGATGGCAGCGATCCCCCAATCGATCAAGGCGACGGGTATCGTTGTACCTGAGACGTGGGCCAAGGTCAGCTTTTCCAGCACTGGCAAGCTGGTCGAGCTGCCGGTCGATGTCGGTGATGAGGTCCGGCAGGGCAGTGCTTTGGCGCGCCTGGAGGATATCGACTTGGCCCAGTCGGTCAAGGTGGCTGAGCTTCAGGTGGCTGAAGCGCAGGTTAACCTCGACATCGCCCAGAAAGAGCTTGACAAAGTGGTGAAATGGGCGCCTAATTCTCACAGTGTTGCATCGGCTGAGGCAGCGCTTGCCAATGCCGAGGCCAGTGCGGAAGCAGCACAGGCTGCCTACGACGAGGTGGCTTGGCTACCTGGTGTTAGTGCCTCCCCACAGTCACTGCAGCTGGAGCAGGCTACCAATAACGTCAACGTAGCTCAGTCCAACCTGGATTACCTCTATTCGAACAGGCCGGATACCAAGCGGGCTGCCGACAACCTGGAGCTGGCCAATTTGGCGATGCAGAAGGCCGAGCTCAACAAGGAGATCGCCGAAGAAGCACTCAAGAAGGCAGCTCTGCGTGCTCCCTTCGGTGGAACGGTGAACGAGATGTACGTTCATGAGGGGGAAGTCGTGTCCGCCGGCACTCCCGTGATGCTGATCGCCGATCTCTCGACTTTGCATGTCGAGACCACCGACCTGAACGAGAACGATGTCGTCAACGTGTCTGTCGGCGATACGGTGCTGGTGACCTTCGAGGCTCTGCCCGACCTGGAACTCGAAGGCACGGTGACCGAGATCGCCCTCAAATCCACCGAGGGCATCGGCGTCAACTACACCATCAGCATCGAGCTGGACGATATCCCTGCAGACATTCGTTGGGGAATGACCGCCTATGTCGAGATCCCGTTGGAGGAAGAGTAAGCTGGCACTCACCTGGCTGTTGAGCCAATCAGATAGGAACGTCGCTAACACACCTGCCGACCAGTCGGCAGGTGTGTTCTGCATAACGCCAAGATAATGGTAAAGTCAATCAGATGACGATGAACTGCAGGGCAATATCAGGATTGCTGTTCGTAGCTATTCCTGCAGGGTGATTGGCCTTATACTCTTTGTTGCTGTTTCTCTAAAAACCACTCACCACAAACTGACTTCGAGGGCATTGCCGATGATCAACAGCTCACCAATGAGAAATGAAGATAGCAGCGGGTGATTGTGGCGTATGGATTCCCGCTTTCGCGGGAATGACAGGATGGGTGAGGATGTGCTCGATTGAATCTTATGAGGGCAAGAGGCAAATATAGAACTTTAACTCATCACTCATCACTCGTAACTCATCACTATTTTCAGAGGAGTTATCATGGAGTTCATCGATATCGCTACCGAACAAACAACCGCAGCCACCGATGCTATCATGGGCATAATGGCGATAGTTGCTGTGGTATACCTGCGCAGGATTGGGCAACACAGGCCACGGAAAGCTGCCCTCTGGATGTGGGTCTTTGGCCTGTTGGCTGTCGCTGGCATTCTGGGGACGATTGTCCATGGTTTCAAAATGTCAGAGGCGCTTGAGGATTTCCTTTGGCATCCCCTCTATCTCTCGCTTGGGCTGGTGGTGGCATTTTTCATCGTGGCCACTGTGTACGATATCTGGGGAGAGAGAGCAGCTCAAAGAGTATTGCCCATCATGATTGCTGTTGGCGTCGGCTTCTTTGCCCTCACGCTGGTCTGGCCTGACAGCTTCCTGGTTTTCATTATCTACGAAGCTGTGGCGATGCTTTTTGCTCTGGGTGGCTACATCTGGTTGGCTTTCCGTCGCTTTGCCGGAGCCTGGTTGATGACTGCTGGCGTCCTCGTGACCATCATTGCCGCTGGCGTTCAGGCCAGCGGAGCTGTTGCGTTCACACTCATTTGGTCATTTGACTATAACGGCGCCTACCATCTGATCCAGATGATAGGGATTGTGTTGCTTGTAGCAGGTCTTCGTGCGGCGCTGCGGCCTCATATTAACTCAACGGAGTAGGCCCACTAACCAAGAGCCTCCCTACGCAGCATAACCTCCTGCAACTGACTGTCTAGATGCTGGCCTTGTCCTACTCGAAATAGGATTTGGCAAAGCTCCCAACACAAGGTAAGATATATCTTGTAAGTAAGATACACAATACCTATCTTGGAGAGTGCCATGGGACAATCGGACAGGAAACGCTTCTACGGGGCGGTCACAGTCAGCGAGCGGGGACAGATCGTCATCCCGGCCGAAGCCCGGCGCGATTTTGGGATCGAGGTTGGCGATAAGCTGTTAGTGCTGGGCAATCTCGATGAGGGGATTGCTTTGGCGAAGGCTTCGGTGCTCATCGATTCCTTGTCTAACTTGACGTCTTTGATCCAATCTGTGGAAAAACAAGACGATGAGGAAGATGACAAGGAGTAATTATCTGGGAAGGCGCTCGTTTAAATATCGACTGGTGCCTCTGTGAAGAAAAAGTAGCAGGCATACAAAGCTGCAGGTGATGAAAAGGTTGTAAGCATCATGGAAACAAATAACTCATTTTCATTTCCACTCTACCATCGCATCGGGCAGATAACTCGCCCCATCATAGCCTCGCGATACTGGATCGCCATCATCTTGATCGTCGCCATCCTCTTGTATATTCCTTTCCTGACCGTGGGCTTCTTTCAGGATGATTATGGTTTCCGCCTCGAATTCTCCACGGAAGCCTATGAGAAGCTCAACGTACCTGAAGATGTGCCGCGCGAGGTCTTCCAGAATGGCCCGCTGAACTTGTATGGCTTCTCGTCGGGAGGGTCAACGCGATTCGAACTTTCGCGAGATAAAGGGTTTTCCCCATGGTGGGCCTCTGACCAGATCAAGACCAATTTCTTCCGGCCGCTCGCCTCGTTGACGTTGGCCCTTGACTTCACTCTGTGGCCGGATACCCCTTTCCTGATGCACCTGCACAGCCTGCTGTGGTTCTGCCTGTTTATCTTTCTGGCCTACCGGTTGTATCGAAGCATATCCGGCAGCGCCATCGTGGCGGGGATCAGCATCCTGCTGCTCGCTGTGGACGATGTATTTGTCGGCCCGGCGGGCTGGATCAGCAACCGTCACGCCGTGATTGCCATGGCCTTCTGTGTGTTGTGTGTGTGGTTGTATCATCAGGGGGTATCGAAACAGAAATGGTCCTACATCGCCGGGGCATGCGGTGTATACGCACTGGCCCTGCTGGCCTCAGAAATGGGATTGGTCACCTTCGCCTATCTCTTTGCCTATCTGTTAGCATTGGACCGTGACACATGGCTGGATAGGATTAAGCGGATCGCTCCATTCATCCTGATTACAGTAGTCTGGCGATTGGTCTATACCGCGTTGGGTTATGGGGCCAGTGGTACGCTCCTCTACATCGACCCGATCCTGAGCCCGGTCGATTTCATCACGCAGCTGCTCACCCGCTTCCCGGTGCTCTTGTTCAGCGCCGCTGGTCTGCCGGTGGTCGAGATGATTCTCGGCTTCTCGCCGCAGGGGGCGGCAGTTCTTGCCGCAGTCTGCTTGATTCCCCTCGGCGTGTTGGCATTGGTTACCTATCCCGTCTTGAAGACCCGTCGCGTGTCCGCCTTTTGGCTCTTGGGGCTTCTGGCTGCGCTCGTTCCGCTCGTCTCAGGCATTCCCCAAAACCGCAACCTTGGGCTCGTCAGCCTGGGCATGATGGGGCTGGTAGGGCAGCTCTTTGTCGATGTTGCCGCCATGAAGAAGCCGGGGCCGCTGAACACTTTCCAGCTGATTCTGCTGAAGCTCGCCGTGCCCGTTTTCTTGATCATCTATCTCATCGTTCCTCCCATCGTGGTGCTTTCCAATCCGGGCTCCACACGCATGTTCGCAGAGGACCAGGCCCAGGTGGTTGATTTCGGGAGCGACCCGGAGCTGGCAGAGCAGCACCTCTATGTGATCAACCCGTCCGGCACGATGATCTATGTCGCCGGCATGCTCCAGCGATTGTTCACCGACGAGCCTCTTCCGGCTTCGATCAACTACCTCTCATCCGGCTTCACACCTGTGCACATCGAGCGTGTAGACGACCGGACGATTACTGTGACGCCGGAGGGTGGGTACACGCCGCTGCCCGGTCCCATTGCCGATGATGCTACCGGGATGGTTATGCACATCCATCTGGAGAATGTCTACCGGGCGCTCGACGAGAACTTCTACAATCCCCGGAACCCCATGCGGGTCGGGCAAGTGGTCACCTTGAGCGAGTTGACGGTTGAGGTCACCGAGATGACCAACGATGGACGCATCGCCCAGGCCCGGTTCACCTTTGCCCATCCCCTGGAAGATGACAGCTACGTCTGGCTGCTGTGGGACGAAGCCACCTCGACCTACGAGCACGTCCAGATGCCGCCGGTCGGAGAGACAAAGATTTATCAATAGGATCTATCTTACGCTGGTTACGGATATTCATCCGTAACCCATATTAGGCAGATTTTAATCTGCGGGCCTCATGCCAGTCGAGCTTGCCTATTGGGCTCCATGGGTACGCCCCAGATTGAAATCCAGCAAGTATAAGGGCTATACATCTGTCACTGGCAAAAGCCTTTGACTCGTCGCTCAGCACTCATTGCTTGTTGCTATTTAACCAATCACTAAAAACTAACAACCAAGAACTGTTGTTATTGTTAGGAGAAGTACCATGAGTATATTAGGTCGAACCAAAGTTGCAGGTATCCCGGCGGGTTTCAAAGAGCTGCAGGTCACGCTCGGTGATGTCACCCTCAACTACGTTGTCGGGCCCGAGAACGGCCTCCCACTGCTGTTGATCCCCGGTCAAATGGAGGCCTGGCAAGGCTATAAGCGTGTCTTGCCGGAGCTCTCGACGAGGTTCCATGTCTTCGTTCCCGATCTACGTGGGCATGGCAAATCAACCTGGACCCCAGGGCACTATTCATACAACATCTGCGGCAATGACCTGAAGGCCTTTATCCGGGAAGTGATCGGCAGGCCCGCGCTGGTGGCTGGCCTTTCCTCTGGCGCAGTTCTTACCATATGGCTGGCTGCAAATGCACCCGACGATGTCCTGGCCATCATCAGTGAAGACCCGCCCATCTTCTCCTCCGTCTGGCCGCGCATTCAAGAGGAGAAGTTCATGTGCCGTAACTTTGAGGTGGCTATCGAGACAATGGGCGGAGAAGAGGAACGTGACCCGGCGAAATATTTGGCACAGATGGGTGCCCCCACTGAAGGAAAATCCGAGCTCTTGATGATTCCTCCCTTCATCGTAAATTTCATCTCGTTCCTGTTTCGGTTGAACCAGACCCTGCGCCCCAACTGTCCCTACGATGCTCCACTTCTACCATTCGACATCAGAACGGGCGCCAAGTTCCTGTCCGAGTATGACACCGACTTCTCGCGTGCCACCATCGATGGGGATTTGAGCAAGAACTTCTCCCCCGAGGAGACCCTGAAACGGGTCAAGTGTCCGATGTTCCTGCTGTGGGCCGGCGCGACCCGGCACGAGACCTGGGGCATCCTGGGTGCCATGGATGACGATGACCTGCAGCGCGTCATGGAACTCGTCAACGACTTCCGCTTCGTCAAGATAGCCGGCCAACACGCCATCCACATGACCCACCCCCGCGAGTATATCGATGAGCTGGTGAAGTTCGTCGACGACCTCCAGGCGAACAATAAGCTGCCCAGCCAGAAGCCATAGTGCATCCCATCGGGCCGACAAGGGAACTGGGGGACAGGGGCGGGGAACATAGGCGTTAACTTAAGCAGAAAGCTCGTGATGGGTCAATGACTCAACACGATGCATCAACGACTCCGTGCAATGAGTCAACGACTCGGTGTGATGAGTCGACAACTCGGCGTGGTGAGTCAACGACTCCGTGCAATGAGTCAACGACTCGGCGTGGTGCATCAACGACTCAAGGCACTGACTCAATGAGGCGATCCCCAACAGTCAAAAGCTCACTACCAAGTCACGCTTGGCATTTCACATCGAGGGTGTTGTATCATTAGCCCTGCATTGCAATCTGTGGGTCTTTCCGCATCGAGGGGGCTAAACCAGATGACCACTCCCCAATCCATCCTCAAAGAGACATTCGGCTACGATGCCTTTCTCCCGTTCCAGCACGAGGTGATCGAAAATGTGCTCGACCGGCGCGATACGCTGGCGGTCATGCCTACCGGCGGCGGGAAATCGCTCTGCTACCAGATCCCGGCGCTGCTCTTCGAAGGGCTGACGGTGGTCATCTCGCCGCTCATCTCGCTGATGAAAGACCAGGTCGAGCAGCTGCGCGCGGTGGGCGTCCCGGCCCTGTTCTTGAACAGCTCGCTCCAGCCCGAGGAATACCAGACCAACATGGAAAGGGTCCGGAGCGGAGTAATCAAGCTGCTCTACGTGGCCCCCGAAACGCTCCTGACCCCGCGCCTGTTCTCGCTGCTGACCGATATGCAGGTCGACTGCCTGACCATCGATGAGGCACACTGCATCTCGGAGTGGGGTCATGATTTCCGTCCCGAGTACCGCCAGCTGGTGGACGTGCGCCGGCGCTTCCCCGACGCCGTCTGCCTGGCGCTGACCGCCACTGCTACCATGCGCGTTCGCTCCGACATCAAAGCCAGCCTGGGCTTCTCCCAGTCCAACGAGTTCGTCGCCAGCTTCGACCGCCCAAACCTGTACATCGAGGTCGTCCCCAAAGACAACCCCGCCATCCAGACCGCCCGCTTCCTGGAACGCTTCAAGGACCAATCCGGCATCATCTACTGCTTCTCACGCAAGCAGGTGGATGATCTGGCTGATTTCCTGACCCGGCGCGGCTATTTGGTTCGCCCCTACCATGCCGGGCTGGCAGATGATGAGCGTCGACGTAACCAGGAGGCCTTTATCCGCGACGACGTCCAGATCATCGTTGCCACCATTGCCTTCGGGATGGGCATCAATAAGCCCGATGTACGCTTCGTCCTGCATCACGACCTGCCCAAGAGCATCGAAAGCTATTACCAGGAGATCGGCCGCGCCGGGCGCGACGGCCTGCCGGCTCACTGCCTGCTCCTGTACAGCTACAACGATGTGGCCAAGCTGCGTTATTTCATCAACCGGAAGGACGGCACCGAGCGCCAGGTAGCAGTACAGCACCTGGATGCCATCGTCCGTTATGCCGAGGACGAGGTCAGCTGCCGCCGCAAGCCGCTGCTGGAGTACTTCGGCGAGGCTTATACCGCCCAGAGCTGTGACAACTGCGATAACTGCACCGGGCAGGCGGCCGAGCAAATCGACATTACCATCCCGGCCCAGAAGTTCCTTTCTTGCGTCAAACGCACCGGCGAGCGTTTCGGCGCGGTGCATGTGACCCGCGTTTTGCTTGGTTCGAAAGATAAGCGCATCCTCCAGGCAGGGCACGACCGGCTCTCCACCTACGGCATCGGCCGGGAGCTGACCAGGAAGCAGTGGGCACACCTTAGCCGCCAGATGGTGCAGATGGGCTACCTCAACCAGGATGGTGAGTACAAGACGCTCAGCCTGACCCGCAAGGCCTACGATGCGCTTAAGAACCGCCTGCCCATCATGGGCCATTTGCAGGAAGCGGAAGAGCGCGCCTCCAAGAAGGCCCGCGAGGTCGCGTCGGCATACGACCAGGCCCTGTTCACCCTCCTGCGGGCCAAACGCAAGGAGCTGGCCGATGAAGCCGGCGTGCCGCCCTACGTCATCTTCCCCGACCGGGCGCTGATGGAGATGGCTGCCTACTACCCGCAGTCGGATGCGCGTTTCCTCGATATCTCCGGCGTGGGTCAGGTAAAAGCCAACCAATATGGTGAGACCTTCATGGCGATCATCCGGGATTACTGCCAGGAGCACGATATTCCCGAAGGCTTGAAGGAAGTTCACCGCGTCAAAGACGATTACGGGCGGCGCTACATGAAGGTCGGCGAGGCTTTTAATGAAGGGGAGACTGTAGAGAGCCTGATGCAGCAGTATCAGGTCAAGGTTGGCACCATTCTCGATCACCTGGCCCGTTACATGGCGGTCGGTCACACCCTGCGTCCGGTCGACGACATCCTGGGCCTGATATCCGCTGCAACCGGGCAGCAGGAAGCCGCCTTCGCGGCCTTCGATGAGCTGGGGACCGCCTTCCTCAGGCCGGTGTTCGACCGGCTGGAGGGATCGGTGAGCTACGATGACCTGAAGGCGCTGAGATTGTGCTATATGAGCCAGGCAGCAGAAGAGATGAGGCCTGAGGGATGAGGGATGAGTTCTTGTTCCCACGCAGAGCGTGGGAACAAGGGGCAATCAGCAAAAAGCCCAATCCTAATCCTTCAGGAATTCGAGTACCAGCTCATTGAACCTGTCCGGCTTCTCAAGCATCGGGAGGTGCCCGCACTGATCGAAGAGCTCCACCTGCACATCGGACAGCCCCTCGGCGGCGATCTGCGCGTGTGCCACCGGCACCACATCATCTTGCTTTCCCCAGATGACCAGGACCGGCTTTGTGATCTCCCCCAGCCCGGCAACTATCGGGCCGTATACTCTTGGGCGCTGCCCCAGCACATTGACGTTGGCCCGCAGTGTTTTCAGGTAGCCTCGATGCGCTCCCGGCAGCGCGTCCAGCTGATAGACCATCTCGATCAGCTCATCGGTGCTCTCGGTCGGCCTGTTGACCAGCATCGTCACGGTCTGGGCTGCTTTGTCATGACTTGGGCGTGTGAAGATCTCGCCTATCAAGGGGATTGAACAAAGGCGTAGGCCCATCATGATCTCCCTGCCCAGCCCGGCGCTGCTCTCCAGCACCAGCTTGTCGATCATTTGTGGGTACATAGTCGTGAAACGTGCGGCGACTGCCCCGCCCAGCGAATGCCCGATCACATGGGCACAGCCAATGCCGAGTGCCGCCATGAAGTCTTTGACGAAGTTGGCCATATCGACGACCCGGTACGGCCAATCGACCGGCTTATCGGTGTGACCGTGCCCAGGCAAATCGACCGCATAAACGCGATGCCGTTCGGCGAGCACGTAGATATTAAGCAGCCAGCTTTCGACAAACCCGCCCAACCCATGGATCAAGATGATCGGTGAGCCGTTGCTGCCTTCATGCCAGTAGCGGGTATTGATGCTGCCAACCTGTACGAATTGATCTTGCGGTTTTTCCATTTAGGGCTCCAGTAATGTGCTGTTGAGAGTTGAATTCCAGGACAGTATTACACTGGATCAGGATGAGGAGCAAATTAGGCGAAGCAGCCAAATAACCCAAAGTGTCACTACTCAGCTATCAGCTGTTGGCTTTTAGCTTTTGGCTATGAGATGAAGGAATGAGCAATATAGCAGAATGGCCAGACACAGCCGTTTCCGGCACAAGCCTGTTATTAGGAAACTGCTCATCAGCAGTTGAGCAAGCATGACGTTTTACATATTGTAACTGCTCAGCT
>JAFGMS010000534.1 GCA_016927375.1 Anaerolineae bacterium | reverse complement strand
TTCTCTGCGCTCTCTGCGTTCTCTGCGGTGAAACAGCTTTCTCAGGGCGCATTATCCGTACATTGGTTCAAACCGGGAACTGCTGTACAGACACCATTCATTTATGTGGGTTGGGTGGCGCAGACACAGAGCTTCGCGCATGTTACCTTCTTGCCCCACTCACCAATTAGCCAGTCCATGGTTTGTATGATCAAGGCTTAACAGCATCAGTACAGAGCTTCCAGAAAAAACGCCAGCACATCCTCCTTCATCTCATTGGTATACTCATGACCCACACCCTCATAAAGCTTGAACCGGGACTTATCCAGATTGGCCTGGGAGAAAATCTGGCTGACGACCGCAAACTCATCCACGAAGACAGCACCATCGTAAATGCGATATTTGATAATGTCCTCTTGTCGATGCGTCATCTCGAAGGCATCGACCAAGGGGGTCTGAAGCGCCTCGCTTGCCGCCTCGACCTCGGAGCGCACGAAAAGGTTGAAATACTCATCGGCCGGATAGACCACGGCATCGGTCGTGACCGTCCCTCCGCTGTCTGCATCGCCCTTGAAAAGAAACCGGGGCAGAGATGAGAAATCCTGGAGATCGAAAGGCTCTCCGGTGATGAGTTCATAATCATAGGTCCCGATTGGATAGGGCAGGTTCTCTCCATTGTGCTCCGAGAAAGGCAGACTGTGCAAGCACCCACCTGCCGCAACTGCCTTGAGCCGTTCGGGATGCAGCAGGCTGAACCTATCGGCGAAGGTGCCGGAGGCAGAAAATCCCCACATCAAGAACTGCTCATCGATAAACACCTGCTCTGCCGCGAGCCTATCACGGGCATCAGCGACCATGGCCAGAAGCTGGAGATCGAGACGCTCATATCCTTCTACATCCATCAGCAGCACATCCCGATCGAGGTTGTGGGTATAGTACTCCTCCGGCTCGCCCGCCGGTCGAGGGAAGACAGGCACAAGCAAAGGCGTTCCCAGCGCATCGGCCAGACTGCTCATCGATTGCACCAGCCCTTTGGCTGCCTCAGTGTGAAAAACGATGTCATCCTCAGCATAACCGGTATTGTTGGGAATCACTAACAAGGTTGGTTCTGGTGTGTCTTCAGGCAAATAGAGAATGTAGTCCCAATCAAAACCGGCATCAGTCTCTGCTTCTATGTAGCGATACCTGTCTTCAGCAAGCGTTGAAACGAGCTTGACCTCGGAAAAGCCAAACCTGAGCGAACCCGAATAGTATCTAAATGCCAACTCTAATATGTAGCTGCCGCGTTCCAGGTTGAGTGCCTCGGACAGCTCGATATCTCGCCCCTGCCATTCGTAAACAACAGTTCCGGTTTCATCCTGAACGGCGAGGCTGAATTCTCCGGTTAAGCCTCTGCTCCACAGAGAAAAGGGAACCTTGCTGCTCCCCCGAGAAAGCAGTGATAAGGACTGTGTCTCTGTCGCGAAGGCCCTGCCATATCCATGGGTCGACGAAAGGCCATCGAAAATCTCGGCGGTCTGTGCCTGCTGGTGATACCTTTGCAGTGTGGTACTGAATAAAACCCCTCCCAGGGCAAACACAGCCACAAGGACCACAAACGGAACGGCTAAGAGAATCTTTCTCTTTACGCTTCTCCTGTTCGGCATATTGCTGTTCCTTTCAGCGTGGGATTGATTGGACGATCATTTTGAGGACAGAACAGTGCTTGTTCTATGCACAGCTATATACCTGATACTTCAGGACTTACGCAATCGGCCTTGCGTTTGCCATGCCGGAAAATAATTACGCGCATTGACCTCCGCAGTTGCAACCTCTACAGGTATCACTGTTATCACATCTGTCGATCCCTGACAGGTCCGTCATCCAGCCCCAGGCAACCGAGTGCATCCCGAACATAGGTAGCTACTGATCTTTCGCCGCTTCCTCAGGGTTTTCTTTGTTAACCGTGTAGGTTACTAAGAGCTTGTCGGCCACCCTTCTTCCCAGGACCTCCTTGCCCTCTCCCAAACGAATGGTAAGTGGTCCGTCGAATGGCGCCACGGCAAGCACCTGTATTTCTGCGCCGGGGTACAATGCCAGATCACCCAAGTAACGCAGCAAGTCAGGATCGACATCGGGCACCTCTACCAGGGTCACAGTTTGTCCCTCATCAGCCTGGGATAAGGGAAAGCTGTCGCGAGTGGGAAGTGCGCCTTCCCGCGAGGGAATCGGCTGCCCATGCGGATCGATCTCAGGGTGATCGAGAAACTCAGCCAGCCTGTCGGCCAATCTATCCGATGTGGCGTGCTCCAGCAAGTGGGCCTCCGCGTGCACCTCATCCCAGGACATATTCAGCACTTTAGTCAGAAAAAGCTCCCAAAGACGATGAATGCGCAGTAAGCGCAGTGCCTCTTTGCCCCCTTCCAGTGTGAGAGTCACACCCTGGTAGGGCACATGCTCGACCAGGCCCTGGCGCTGAAGCTTACGGATCATGCCTGTGACTGACGCCGGCTTCACCTCCAGATAGGCCGACAGACTGGTGGTGCTCACCGATTCATGACCGGTCTGGAGACGGTAGATGGCTTGTAAGTATTCTTGAACAGAGGTGCTAGTCATGCCTAAAGCCCCTTTAGCCACAGCTAAGTTGTATCGCGCCCTGGCTTTTTTGTATCTTCTCAACATCCCAGGGATAAGACTTCCGAAGTCTTTGGTAGTATCGCCTCGTAAACAAGCTGTCGACAGAGACTTTGGAAGTTTCCCCTGTTTTTTGAAATGATACCTTTTTTCAAGGGCCGCCCCAAGCTTCACTTCAGTACATGAAAGATGGGCAAGTCGGGAACAATTAGACGGAACATCAAGGAGCACCAGGTTGAGGTGGCTGAAAAACACCTCCCGTACCAGGAAAACCCCTTCAGAATCATTCGCCTTTGCGCAAAACAACTAAAATTTGACAAAGTGATCCCCGCTCGCTAAGCTAAGATTTAGTCAGGCCTAAAAATGCTGTTAGCTTCCCCTACAAAGCAGGCCTGCAACTGTACAGAAAAGTACCTTATCGAGGTAAGCCATGTCCGATCCTTTGCTATCACTTGTCACCGCAGCCGCGCTCATCACTACAGGTATGTTTGTCTTCTGGCCGGAGCGTGGTATCTATTGGCAATTCGAGCGTGCCCGCCAGATGACCGAGCGCGTCTTACGCGAAGACGCACTGAAGCATATCCAAAATTGCGAAGTTCAGGGGGAACAGCCTTCTCTAAAAAGTCTCGCCGGGGCGTTGAACATCAGCACCAACCAGGCAGCGGATGTGATTTCCAGTCTTCACTCACACGAACTCATTTCAATACAGGGAACTGAATTCCACCTGACCCCAGACGGGAGAGACTATGCCCTGCGGATCATTCGCGCTCACCGGATCTATGAACGTTACCTAGCTGAAGAAACCGGGTTTGATGAGGTCGAATGGCACACCAGAGCACACCGCCATGAGCACCAGCTCAGCCCTGAAGACGTGGAACGATTGGCCCACAGGCTCGGTAACCCAATACACGATCCCCATGGCGCTCCCATTCCGGCAGCTGACGGAAGCATGGCGTATTACGAGAATTGCACCGAACTCAACCAATTACCTTTAGATACCCTGGCTCGCATCGTCCACATGAAAGATGAGCCCGAAGCCATCTATGCTCAACTGGTAGCCGAAGGTCTGCATATCGGACAGGAAGTTCGCCTGGTAGAGTCATCCCCCCAACGGCTCCGATTCTGGGCCGGGGGAAATGAGCACGTATTAGCCCCCATCCTGGCGGCTAACATCGCCGTCATCCCGATCACCGGAGAACCCAACAAGACCGATGAATCGCCCGGCCAGCCACTGACCAATCTCAAACCTGGAGAGGATGTCCAAATGGTAGCTATCTCACCCCGCATTCGTGGGGCCGAACGCCGCCGCCTGATGGATCTCGGTCTGCTGCCGGGCACGACCATCAAAGTCGAGATGGAGTCTGCCGGGGGAAACCCCATCGCCTACCGGATACGCGGCGCGGTTATAGCGCTCCGCAAGAGCCAGGCTGAGTTAATCAGCGTATGTCCAGAGGTAGATGAGTGCCATGATCTCGATATGCAGCTGGAGGAACAAAGATGACAACAAATGTAAATGTACCTTCCGAAGCCTGTTCCACATGCCCGATTCATAATGCCGCGGCTCTCAAAAAGCTGGGGGTCGATATGGCTAATTTCGATTTCGTGGTGGCCTTATCCGGCAACCCTAACACCGGCAAAAGCACTGTTTTCAACGCTTTGACCGGCCTGCGCCAGCACACAGGCAACTGGCCAGGTAAGACCGTCACCCGTGCCGAAGGAGGTTTCGAATATGCAGATCACAAGTTCAAGCTGGTGGATTTGCCCGGAACGTACTCCCTGTTGGCTGCCAGCCTGGACGAGGAAGTGGCGCGTGACTTCATCCTGTTTGGCCAGCCTGATGTGACCATCGTGGTGGTCGATGCCACCCGCCTGGAGCGCAATCTGAACCTGGTCTTGCAGGTCCTGGAGATTACCAACCGGGTCGTAGTGGCCCTCAATATGATGGATGAGGCTCGCCGCCATGGGATCCGGATCGATGTACGGAGACTTGCCCGGGATCTCGGCGCGCCGGTTGTGCCCACGGTGGCGCGGCAAGGTGAGGGCGTCCCCGAACTTTTGCAGGCCATCAGTGAAGTCGCCAACGGCGACACAATCGGCAGGCCCTACCACGTCAAATATGACTCCCCTGAACTCCAGAAAGCAGTCACCCATCTGACTGCCAAAGTCGAAGCAGCTTTTCCCGATCTGCCAAACGCCCGTTGGGTAGCCCTTCGCCTCCTCGACGGAGATGAGCGCGTCGCCGAAGCCCTCCGCAAAGGAGAACTCGGCGACCTGACACATGGCAGCCTGGAGCAGCGAGCCGCACAACTGCAGGTAGTAGGAAACCAGTAGTAATTAGCAGGCACATTCCGTGCCTGGCCATAACCTATGAACAAACCGGAGTGTTCTTATGACGATACAATCCTCAGCCTCTGCCGAAAACATCATCCAGACAGCCCAATCCCTCCGCTGGGAAGTAGGCGCGAACTTCCATGAGAAATTGATGGAATCGATCTACACCGACGCCGCCCGTATCGCAGAGCGGGCCATTACACGCCCTGGCGAAAAACCCCGCTTTGATTTCGACCGGACCCTTGATCGCATTGTGACCAGCCGGGTGTGGGGCTTCCCGATCATGGTTTTGCTGCTGATGGTCGTCTTCTGGCTGACGATCTCGGGCGCGAATGTCCCTTCCTCAATGCTGGCAGCCTTGTTCCTGGATACCATCCATCCCTTCCTCAAAAATCTTGCAGCCAACATCGGGATGCCCTGGTGGCTGGATGGGCTGCTCATCGACGGGATGTATTTGGCAATGGCTTGGGTTATCAGCGTGATGCTGCCGCCGATGGCAATCTTCTTTCCTCTGTTCACGTTGCTGGAAGACTTCGGGTATCTCCCCCGAGTGGCCTTCAACCTGGACAACATGTTCCGCAAGGCCGGTGCCCACGGCAAGCAGGCCCTCAGCATGACGATGGGGTTCGGCTGCAATGCAGCCGGGGTCGTCGCCACCCGCATTATCGACAGCCCACGCGAGCGACTGATTGCCATCATCACCAACAACTTCGCGCTCTGCAACGGTCGATGGCCCACCCAGATTCTGATCGCCACTCTGTTCATCGGAGTTCTGGCCCCGGCCCATTTTGCCGGTCTGGTCTCTGCAACGGCCGTAGTCGGGATTGCCCTCCTGGGCATTTTGCTGACCTTTCTGACTTCCAGCTTCCTATCAAAGACCTGGCTGAAGGGAGAAGTCTCCACATTCAGCCTAGAACTGCCTCCCTACCGGCCGCCGCGCATCTGGCAGACCATCTATACCTCAGTCATCGACCGGACACTGATCGTACTGTGGCGGGCTGTGGTTTTTGCCATACCCGCCGGGGCGGTTATCTGGCTGATCGCCAATATCACCATCACAGACACCAGCATTGCCGAGCACCTCATCAACTTTCTCAATCCCTTTGGGCTGCTTTTAGGGCTCAATGGCGTGATCCTGGTAGCCTATATCGTCGCTATCCCTGCCAATGAAATCGTCATCCCTACGGTGCTGATGCTGACCGTCCTGGTCACCGGCGCTACCGGGGTCGGCGAGGGTGCGGGCGTCATGTTCGAGCTCGAATCCAGCACTGAAACACTATCCCTGCTCCAGACAGGTGGCTGGACCCTGCTGACCGCTGTCAACCTGATGCTTTTCAGCCTACTTCACAACCCATGCAGTACCACCATCTACACTATCTACAAGGAGACCGGCAGCGCTCGATGGACATTGGTAGCCGCTTTAGCACCTGTCTTGATGGGCTTCACCGTCACCTTTTTCGTGGCGCAGATATGGCGGCTCATCGAAGGTCTTCTTTAAGACCACACAAAAGGAACACCGATGCAAATACTCGAAATCGTAGGACTTATTCTTCTAGGAATTGCGCTCTTTTGGCTGTTCGGACTGAAGCTCATTCTCAAGTTTGCAAAGGGACGAAGCGCACCGTGTCCGGCATCTCTAAGCTGGATTGTCGATTTGCCTATCAGGCGCCGTTACATGCGCCCGGTCCTTGATCGGGTGGGAATTCAGCCCGGCGAGACAGTGCTGGAACTCGGCCCCGGGCCGGGGGCATTCACGGTCGATGCCGCCCGACGTGTGGGACCAGAGGGCAAGCTGATCGTGGTGGATATCCAGGCTGCGATGATTGCCCAGGTAAAAGCACGATTGCAACAGGCTGTGGTGACCAACGTAGAGACGCACGTAGCCAGCGCCTACGAGTTGCCTATCGAAGACAACAGCGTGGACCGCGCCTTTCTCGTCACCGTGCTGCCTGAGATACCCGATCCGGTACGCGGCCTGCACGAGATATATCGCGTGCTCAAGCCAGGCGGCGTATTCTCGACTACCGAAGAATTCCTGGATCCCGATTACCCACGTCGCAAAACAACCATCAAGTGGGCAGAGGCAGCCGGCTTCGAGCCGACTGAAAGCTACGGCAACGGATTGATCTATACGCTGAATTTTCAGAAGGGCACATGATGAGTGGCCACCTCTACCGGCACCGGTTCACGGATTTCACCGATGCTCTAATTCCTATCTATAACTGGGGCTTCAAGGTATTCGGCGGGCGCGAGCATGAGACGTTTCGAGAGCACGTGATCGAGCTGGCTGCATTGAAAGGCAATGAACGCCTGCTCGATGCTGGCTGCGGCACGGGAATGCTGGCCCTGAGCATCGCAGGGCGGTATTCCGGCTGTACGGTACAGGGCATCGATATCTCACCCAAGATGATCGCAGCAGCACGCCGCGATGCCGAGGAGCAGGGCCTGGCAGTAGACTTCCGCGTCGGCTCGATCATCGACCTGCCCTACACCAGCGATTCTTTCGACGTGGTGATTACCAATATCATGTACCATCACCTTGATCTGGAAGAGAAGCAACAGGCCGTTGCCGAGATCTCACGCGCACTAAAGCCCGGCGGTCGGTATGTCTCAGCAGAATTTGGACCGCGCGCAAAAAACGCACTGCAGCGCCACCTGGCTAAAGGCGAATACACGCTTCATCCATCACATCTGAAAGAAGTCGGTCTCACAATCACCCACGAGGCATTGGGCGTCTTGGCTCTGCGAAAACAGGTGGTATACCGGGTGGCTGTCAAGCAAGACATCCCAGTGTAACAGGAGATATCCTTGTGGTACGTATATTGATCCTGAGCGAGTGCCTCGTCTTTGTGACTTTCATCTTGAGCTTTAACCTCATGCGACAAATCAGAGGTGGCAAGCTTGTCGGCAAATGCCCAATTCATCCTTTTTATTTTGCCGTAGGCAAATTGACTATGGGGACCTCATTTGCAGTTTTGCCGGTACAGGCAGCAAGGGATCAATTGGGGGATTTGCTCATCCCCGAGGCGCTTCAATATATCGCCGCAGTCCTGCTTTCTCTAGGAATTGCATTTGCCTTTTCCGCTTTCCTCCATTTAAGAAATGAATCCAGATTTGGCCTGTCCACCGAGACAAATGGATTGAAGACGACCGGGATTTATCAAATCAGCCGGAATCCAATGTATGTGGGCTTCTACCTGGCAACATTGGCCTCGTTGGTAGCGGTACCTCATCCAGTGAATATCGGCTGCGGATTGGTAGGGATTTACATCCATCATCGAGTCATACTGGCGGAGGAGCAATTTCTGGCCGACCAATACGGCGCCTCTTATGACGCCTACCGGCACAGAGTCAGACGATATCTCTAATTTAGAGATATACCTAAGCCCTCAGCCAACAGGTAAAGCTATGGAACAGCCTTCGTATTACACATCACAAAAGCAAAAACTGCTCAAAAACCTGGACGAACTTGCCGTACTGCTACATTCCGAGCTGGACGCAAGACACGGGAAAGAAAAGGCCATCGAAATACATCAAGACACGCTGGCCGAATATGAAAAGCTAATTCCGCAGCTACCCTATGTTGGAGGAGATACAAACCCCTTAACCTCAAACCTCGTCGAAGCCGCTTATGGATTGGCGTTATATCGTGCCTTGCAAAAGCATGGTGGCACGCTTGAAGAGGCTGGCGAGCTGGCTCACTTAGGGATCGAGCGAAGATTGAGCCGGATTCCCGCTTTCATACGACACCTAATAGGCAAAATACGATACTCTCCACGATATGTTCGCAAGATGAAGCAGCGCGCCCAGACTTCGCAGCAGCGCCGCTACCCAGGAGATTGGGTTTTCGAGGTCATCGACGGTGACAATCAATCATTTGATGTCGGGATTGACTATACCGAGTGTGGCATCGATAAGTTCATGCGCAGCCAGGGCGCTGAAGAGCTGACGCCCTACCTCTGCAATACAGACTACATGTTATTCCGCGGTTTAGGAATGGAACTCATACGCACCAAGACGCTGGCCTGGGGCTGCGACCGGTGCGATTTCCGCATCAAGAAAAAGGGCTCGATGCCCCCGACCTGGCCGCCCCGATTTGTTGAGCGGACATGTGGCCAGAATAATCGTGAGAGATAACGCAGAACAGCAACAATATGGGCCTGGCTCACTCCTGGAGCAGGCCCCACTCCCCCAGCTTATCGAGCAGCTCCCGCTGCTCGCGTTTGTTGTCCAGTCCGATATTGCCGGCGGCATCGAGAACCTCTTCTGGGATAAGCTGGACGCCTTTCTCTCTTAGCAGAGATACAAATGTTTCCTTCTCCCGTTTTGAAAAGCTCACTGCTCCTAACTCGTAATCCTCGAAGGCCTCCCATGCCAGGGGGACAATGTCACGCACTATTCGAGACATCGCATTGGCATATTCCCTGATCTCGTACTGTGCGTGTGCATCCATACGTAGTTTCAAGAAGTGAAACAAATTGTGCAAATCTATCTTCCAATACCACTGTGTATAGTAATTGAGCGTCAGGTCCATACGCGCCAGCTCCCGCGTGAGCATTGAGCGGCTCGAGTCAACAGGCTTACCCATGCCATCATCGTTCAACATATACTCGTAGTGTTCATAGTTGCGAACCGCATCATCGATCAGGAGCTGCCTGACAGCCTCCGCCTGAGCGGCATCGAATTCCGCCTCCCGCCCCTGCTTGTTGCCGGTAGATTGAGCCGCAACCCCGTCAGGCGCAGGGATATAGAATTCCTTATCGAGGATCGAATAACGGCCGGAGTATTCGTTCACGCTTGCAGTACGGTGCCGTATCCATTGACGCGCTACAAAGATCGGCATTTTGGCATGGAACTTCAGCTCTACCATCTCGAAGGGTGTAGTATGTTTGTGACGCAGTAGATACCGGATCAAGCCTCGCGTTGCGCTTGCCGAGCGCGTCCCCCGGCCATAAGAGACTCGGGCTGCCTGCTCGATAGCCTCGTCATTCCCCATATAGTCGACCAGATAGACAAACCCATGATCCAGAACTGCAATCACTTTACCCAGCCATTCTTCCGCGCCTGTGCTGGTCGGGCGACCTGTCGAGGAGACCTGCATCTCTATGGCTTGTTCTTTGGTCTTCTGATCTGCCGACATTTACAACTCCTCTCCCTTGAAAATAGTACTGAGTAACGAGTGCCGAGTAACGAGTGCCGAGCAACGAGTTAAAAGCGGGTCTACGCGGAATAGTGGGATGGCATGCAGCCAGATGTAGGTCGGACTGTTAGTCCGACCGTGCGGTACCCATTATCCATTTGAAGGTGTCCAGGTTCTCGCCCCACTTTTCCACGTTGAACCTTAAAAGCCTTGTGCTTTGTATGTGCCTACTGTTATCACAAGCCTCAACATAACCGGCCTTCGCCAATTCTGTCATTCCCGCGAAAGCGGGAATCCATACGCCACAATACCGGCAAGCCGCTGCTGTTTTCATCCCTTTTTGGTGGGGCTCCGCCCCATGGACAGCTTCCTTGTGAATAGACTTGAGTCATGGGGACGAGGCACGAGTCGTGACAAATGCTTCTCGAAATAACCATCGTAGGTTAGATCGAAATGTGAAAACCAACAGCGTTACGGGCAAAACTTCTGGATATGTCCCTCATTCAGCAGGTTCAACTAACGAAGGATCGTAACTTGTGCATCGAAAACACAATGGCATCATCAAATATACTTACGGCCCAACCTCGGTGAGCAGCGGCTCGTACCGGCAGGTACATCCGTCCGGGCACGAACAGCCTTCGATAGGCAGTCTGGGAATACTACCGGAATCCTTATAATAGGTCCCCTGGGCGCGGCGGCAGACAGGACAGGCGCCCGCACGGGCCACTACATAAACGGCCTGAGCCCGCGGATTCTTCATAATCGCTTTCAGCGCCCGTGCTGTTACCGAATCAACCTTGAGATCGGCGCCGCAGTGTGGACAAACAACGACATGATCATCAGTCTTGGCATGGCATCTGGCACATTCGCGCATCGGCAACCCTGAACAAAACTACTGGTGATTAGCTGCTAGCGATCGGTCGACTTCACCTGTGATTGTACCGCAAGCCAGATCTAACAACAGACCAATTTCTCAGGAACCAGGACGCTCGTAGAAACACAGCATCGTCTTCCCATATCGCCGCTGATCGTAGAGGTTGAGATTTTGGAAGGACAGCTCCAGATACTCTTTTGGATCAATCTGTACCACAGCGATCCCGTCAGGCAAGAGCCAGCCGGGCTGAGCATCGATCATATCGAGGGCTCTTTGCCACATTCCCTTGTACTGCGGCGGGGCAATGTAGATCACCTCAAAACCCTCGCCTTCAGCCGGTGGCTGGTCCAAAAAGGCAAAAGCACTGATCCGCCGGACATCGGCACTGGCCTCCAGGCCGGTTGTGCGCAAATTATCCCGGATGGTCTCAATGGCTGCCCGGCTGGTATCCAGGAACAGACAGTAAGCAGCGTCCCGGCTAAGCGCCTCGATGCCCACGCTGCCCGTCCCACCAAACAAATCGAGCCAGCGGCTTCCTCTGACATCGGCCCCAAGGATATTGAACAGGTTTTCCTTGACCCGGTCCATCACCGGCCGGGTCGAATCGCCCGGAACGGTTTTCAGTTTGCGACCTTTAGCTTTACCTGCGATTACTCGTATTGGCATGTTGTTAGCTTATGGCTGATAGCATATGGCTTATAGTCCGGATTCTTTGACATTCTCTCATTGCTCACTGAATGGGGACCTGGCAGGAATTGCCGCGGGACACCTCAAAGATCGCCCCACTGCCTGCAAACCCAGGTGCATCGGTGCTGGCGGCGTAACGAACTTGCAAATCAGGCTGAACCTCGACTGCCTCTTGCTCGCCCGGCTCCAACTCAAACAGAACGCTTTCCTGACCCGGTTGGCCCTGCGATACTTCTATTAAGACACCGGTCTTGTTAACAAAGATCAGTGTTGTCTCCGACCGAGCTGTCACCGTACAGTCCCGCACATCGAAGACCAGCAGCCGGAGTGTGGGTGTCGGGTCAGGCATATTGATGCCCGGCCAGTTCCGCAGGATCGTGGGCAAGAGCAGAGTTCCGGCACCGAGCAAAGCTGCCAGTATAACAAAAATAGCGATACTCAACACGAAGAAAGGTCTGCTGTTGAATTTGCTACGCGCCTCGACTTTAGCAGGGCGCTCTTCGATCTCTCCAGGGACAAAGAGTATGCCATCCCGGTCAGCAGCCTCGAACACCGGCCGCACCAGGCCCTCCGGGGGGGTTACTTTGACAACCCGCCGCTCAAGATCGGTCAGCATGACCTGTGCAGCTGTGTGATCGGGATGTAATCGCAGCACCTGCCGCAGACAGTGAACCTTCTGCTCGCGGTCATCCAACGCCTCCGACAAATACCACCAGGCAGTGATGCTGTCCGGATCATCGCGAAGCACATTGCCCAGCAGACGACGTGCCTCGCGCTTGTCACCTGCACGAAGAGCCTTCAGGGCGTCATCCAACTGCTGCTGGTTATCCATGCTCATTAGAATACGCTAATGAGCGAGAAACCGCCAGATGTCCAATCAGATATTGTTCCGGAGCGCATTGCCACCCTATCGATGCCCATGGTATACTCCGGGCCCGTTGTTCTGGAGCAACATCATGCACCTAAAACGCACAACATGGCCCCGGTGGCTCATTGTAGGCATCATTGTCATCTTACTTACGCTAATCGCACAAGGCCATGAGGGCAATGCGCTCGGCCCTAAGATCCGGTTGATTCCCTTCGAGGAGTATGCAGCAGCCACCATGGGCCTGCTGCGAGGTTGGGAGGATGCCGACCGTTGGCTGTCCTTTGTGCTCATCGACGGGATAGGGAACCTGGTGGTATTCATGCCGTTGGGCGCCGCGCTTGACTACGCGCTCAGGGATACCATCACACCCATCAGCAGACGCATCCGAGTGATCGCGCTGCTTGGTGGAGCGCTGAGTTCAACTTATGAAATCACTCAGCTGTGGATACCGGGACGGATCACCGCAATTGATGACGTGATCATCAATACAGCAGGCACCGTACTGGGAGCTGCTTTTGTACTGGCATTGCGTTTACACAGAGAGAAACGGATCCAACGTATCACCTGACTATCTCAATCTGAAGATCGAGCGCTCACTGAGGCAATAAGAGCATTAGCCGTGTATAAAGAGCGGTTCTAATCATTGGCGTCGAAAGCGAACTGCACTATGACCGATACCTCCCTCAAGATTCTGATTGCACTCCAATACTATGTCCCTCACCGGACGGGGCTTACGCTGTATGTCCAACGCATTGCCGAAGCTCTGGCCCGGCGCGGCCACCAGGTAACCGTCCTGACGGCCCGCTATAACTTGAGCCTGCCTCGCGACGAACAAGTCATCAATGGGGTACGGGTTATCCGGCTCTGGGCTCCTTTCCGGGTCAGCCGCGGTATGGTAATGCCCGCCTACCCCTGGGCGGCCTGGCGGCTTGTCCAGATGCACGATGTAGTCAGTCTGCACGTCCCTACCCTGGAAACAGCCCTTTATGCTATTTACACACGGCTGCAAAAGAAAGGACTGCTCATCACCCATCATGGCGACCTGATCCTGCCGCAGGGTGCTTTCAACCGCTTTGTCCAATGGTTCACCTTCCAGCTCTACCTGATAGCCGGACGGCTCGCCCCACGCATCATTGCCTACAGCAGCGACTACGCCGACAACTCATACTACATCGCACCGTTCCGGCAAAAGACCAGTGTGGTCTATCCTCCCATCGATATACCTGCACCGGACCCACAACGCGTCGAAGTACTGCGCGAAGAATGGCTTGGTGGCACAAACGGCAATGGCAGACTGATCGGCTACGCCGGACGCTTCGTGGAGGAAAAACGCCCCGACGTTCTCATCAAAGCCCTGCCGATCATCCAGCAGAAATACCCTGGAACAAGGATTGTCTTTGCCGGGCAATACAAATTGAAGTACGAGCACTTCTACGCGCGGCATCAAGACCTCGTCCAACAGCACCGCGACTCGCTGATCTTCCTCGACCTGATCACCGACGAGCAAGAAGTCGCCAACTTCTATGCCGCCTGCGATGTGCTGGCGCTTCCCAGCGACACCGAGTGCTTTGCGCTGGTACAGGTAGAAGCCATGCGCTGCGGCACACCGGTCGTCGCCACCGATATCCCCGGAGCGCGCGAGGTCGTCAAGGTTACCGGCATGGGAGAAATCGTGCCGCCGGGTAACCCACAGGCCATGGGCGAAGCGCTCGTCCGTGTGCTGGACAACCGGGACAAATACATCAAGCCGCTGAGCGAAATCGACACCATCTTCAACTTCGAAAAGACTGTCGATGCATATGAACAGCACCTGCGCAGCGCATTTGAGGCAGCTCAATAGGAACAAACTTGACCACTATGATTTTTCATGAACTATCCCTCCCTGGCCTTATTCTGGTAGAACCTGCTGTGTTTGAAGACGAAAGAGGCTTCTTTCTGGAGCGTTATAACCGGCAAGTCTTTCAATCTCATGGCATCACGGTCGATTTTGTACAGGATAATCACTCACAATCGGTTAAACATGTTCTCAGAGGTCTCCACTTTCAGACTCCACCATTTGCACAAGACAAGCTGGTCTGGGTTACACGAGGCGAAGTCTTTGATGTCGTCGTCGATCTCAGAAAACAGTCTGCGACATTCGGAAAATGGGAAGGGGTAGAGCTGTCAGAAACAAACAGGTCGATGTTGTTTATTCCCAAAGGATTTGCTCACGGTTTCGTGGTATTGAGTGAGAGAGCAGATTTCTCATATAAGGTAAGCAGTCTTTACTCACCCGAGCACGACTATGGGCTCGTTTGGAATGATCCGGATATTGGCATCGAGTGGCCGGTTGAGAAACCAATCCTTTCCAAGAAGGACCAACAATTGCCATTTTTGCAGTCTTTGATCGATCAGAACATCATCTGACCCGATAATTACCGAAGTGATACTTACAGGAGTATGGCGTGTCCACACCTGATACGAAGACCATCGCCCAGATGATGCGCAATGAGGCCGATATGGCCTACCGGCGCCGCGTGAAGACCATCTTCGAGTGGTTGGAACCCCAAAACGGTGATCACATCCTCGATGGGGGATGCGGGCGCGGCTTCTACCTGAAGTTCATCCGCCATGTGTGCGAGGCAAGGCTGGCCGGGGTAGAGCTTGAGCTTCCTTACCTGCGCATTGCCAAGAAGGCATTGGCGAACGAAGCCCATATCACGCTCATCAACGGCAGTCTCTACGACCTGCCATTCCCTGAAAGAACTTTCGATAAAGCTATCCTCTCAGAGGTACTGGAACACGTCGACGATGATGTGCGGGCGCTGCAATCGGTGGCACGGGTGCTCAAGCCGGGCGGCCTGATTGCCATCACCGTTCCTAATGCCAACTATCCTTTCTGGTGGGACCCGGTTAACAAGACGCTGGAGACGCTGTTCAAGACACACATCCGGCATGGCCTGCTGGCCGGCATCTGGGCCTACCACGTCAGGCTTTACACGCCTGACCAGCTGCGCGAGGCCGTGCTGTCCGCCGGGTTGGAGATCGCCGGCGAGCGCAGCTTCACCCACCACTGCTTTCCTTTCATTCACAACATCGTTTACGGACTGGGAAAAACCGTGCTCGAAGCCGGACTGCTGCCGGGCGATATGGCTGCCGCTGCCGACCGGCACAACGTAGATGGCAAACGCGGCGGGGCGCTCAACCCCATCAATGTCGGGCTCAGATTGTTCGAATGGTTCGACCGGGGCAATCGCGACGAAGAAACCACTGGACGAGCTACCGTCAACCTATGTATACTTGCGCGGAAGCCGGGATGAGGCTTATGGTCTTAGATTGTAAGGTCAATAATGTCTCGTCAAGCGTCGTGCTGGTGACAGATGTATTTTTTAGTAACTCAACCCTCGTGTATGCGAGGGCCGTCATTACCGTGAAAGCGGGAATCCACAGGCTTCAATCACAAACATGGTGATAAGCCTAAGAGAACAGCTATAGGTTACCGGATTACTTTGTCAAAGTCCTGATATCCGTAATGAGCGCAAACACTCAAGACCATTTTCGGCCATTGAAGGTGCAAGCGATAGCCCGGCATCACGATTGCACTGAAAAAGAAACGTAATCTGTAACTACTCAGCTACCTGGCGCTTCCTACTGTAGCTATAGGTAATACGCAAAAGGTAAATATGTAAATATGTAAAACGTGAGACGTGACGAGTATCCAGTCTGAGTTTACAAGTCACAGATCGAAGC
>JAFGMS010000533.1 GCA_016927375.1 Anaerolineae bacterium | reverse complement strand
TCCACGCTGCCAGGCTGCCTGTCATTCCCGCGAAAGCGGGAATCCACTCGTGCACAAGCGACTGTCATTCGCAAAAGGAAATTCCTACAGGGTCAAGTTGACGAATTTACACGTAAATCTAGGAGGATGGAAGGAAGATGGAAGGAGGATGCTTGGACGACGCTTAGACGCCTCCCCGGATAGCACGTAGCCGGAGTTTGTATGGGGTGCATTTCAGGTTTCCTGGAGCAACCGGAATGGGTAGGAGAGGCTCCTTGTGCTTCCAAACGAAGGATCGACGAAGGAGCGACGGATCCGGAACGAAGAGCGCCTCTTTGGGCATAGCAACGCTGCCATACTGTTACGATACTGCTGCCATACTTGATCTCTGTGGGTTCTTCCTCGTTCCCCTGAGGTCGCTTCTGTCCTGAGACACACCCCAGCGTGCCTGCTCCCAAGATAACTGGTACACAAATAGAACCAGAGTACCATTTACCCATTGCCACGATAGCGTAAACTGGTATAATAACTATACCAGTTCGGCAATGTGCCGGTGGTAAAAGTCGTATACGCTCAAAGGCTCACTGCCACGGATGAATGACAGACACCCAATATGCCGAAGCTTTGAACGCGTTGCTCATGACTCATTGCTTGCTGCTATTTTTGAAGGAACATGACCTATGGGGCTGAGGCCCATCGAACGTCAAACACTGGCACGAACCGTCGCCGGGCAGCTCATCGGGCTGATCGTCAATGGCACGCTCAAGCCCGGACAGCAGGTGCCTTCTGAACGCGAGCTGTCAGACCAGTTGGAAGTCAGCCGCACGACGGTGCGTGAGGCGCTGGAGATGCTGGCCGCCCTCGATATGGTCGAGAAGCAGGCGGCCCGCGGGACTTTCGTCAAAGAGATCGGCGTCGACCCGGTCGGCTACGATAGTGAGCTTAGAGAATTATTGGAAAAGGAAGGCTTCGATATGCCACAAGTGCGGCTGGTTGACCCGCGGCCCCCGGCCAGCGCCCCGCCCGAGGTAAGCACTGATCGCCCCATCCGGCTGCCCAATCTCAAGAAAGACCGGCTGGGCACCTTCGATTTCATCTCCTGGTGGGAGCGTGAGAAGGTCCAGGATGCCCGCGTGATGGTCATCGGGGCGGGCGCGCTGGGCAACGAAGTCCTCAAGAACCTCTCGCTGATGGGCGTTGGTTACCTATTCGTCGTTGACTTCGACCAGATCGAGGCGGCCAACCTGAGCCGCTCGGTCCTGTTCCGTGAGGATGACAACGGGCGGCCCAAGTCCGAAGTCGCTGCCCGCCGCATCAAGGAGCTCAATCCGGACGTCAACATCCAGTATTTTCAGGGCGATGTCACCACCGAGATCGGTCTGGGCGTCTTCCGGCGCATGGACGGCATCGTCGGCTGCCTCGATAACCGTGAGGCGCGCCTGGCGGTCAACCGCTTTGCCTACTGGCTTGGCAAGCCATGGGTCGATGGCGCTATTCAGGAGCTGCTGGGGTTGGTGCGCGTCTTCCGGCCCGATCACGGTGCCTGCTACGAGTGCACGCTCACCGAGCAAGCTCGCCGCGAGATGGCCCTTCGCTATTCCTGCCCGCTGCTGGCCCGTCACAACATCCTGCTGGGCAAGATACCCACTACCCCAACCATCTCATCGATCATCGGCGCCATGCAGTCCCAGGAGGTGCTCAAACTGCTGCACGACATGCCCATCGAGTATGGCTCGGTGACCCACTTCAACGGTCTCACCAACGAGATGCACACCACCGCCTACGTCGAGCGCGAGGACTGCCAATCTCACTGGGTATACGGCGACATCACCGAACTGGCAAACTGCACTGCAAACGGGACCACCGTGGCAGAGATGATGGCAATCGTCCGCAAAGACCTGGGCGATGACGCCGTTCTAGAGCTTGACCAGGAGATGGTGATGGGGCTGGAATGCCCCAACTGCAACACCCATACTGAGGTCTTCCGCCCGCTCTCACGCGTGACCTTCGATGAAGGGCTGTGCCCGGCCTGCGGTGAGCTGCGCCACGTCCTGATGACCCACATGATTACCGGAGAAGAGCCCTTCCTGGACCGGTCGCTGCGGAATATCGGCGTGCCACCGCTGCACATTATCCGGGCCAGGAATTCGACCCAGTACCGTTTCTACGAGTTGACCGGCGATGCTGCCGAGACGCTCCATTTTGCCCATTTCACGCAAGACAAAGAAGCAAACGATAAGCCTCTAACCATCAGGCCAACGCGCGCGCGCGTCCGGCTGGGAGAACCGGTTGCCGAGCTGCCCAAACCGCGCCGCAAACAGGTCCGCCTCCGTGATTGAGGTGTGCTATGCAAGGTTGCACATGGTTGGCTTTCGCATCGCACAAGCCATAAGCCATATGCCATAAGCTATATGCCAATGTTTACGAGGCTACTAATTGAACAATGAGCGCCCTGACCGTGACTGCTGAACGCGCCCCTTCCCCAACACCATCGACCCACCCCGTGCACATCAGGGGGGTGGCGCAGCGCGCACGGCGCGCCGTATCGATGGCGGGGGTGACGGCTCTGCTGCTCGGCGCAACGCTGGGTCTGGTACAGGCCGACCCCCACGTTCTGGCATCGCTGCTGGGAGGCGAGCCCCATCCGCTGGCCTTAACGTTGGCAGGCGCGGGCATAATCGGACTGGTGGGAGGATTGATTGCCGGGCTGGCCTTGCGGGGCAGGACAGGCATGCTGCGCTGGCTGGTCGGGGTGTCGGCCTTGCTGGTCGGACTGATCGGCGCCGAGATGGCCTACGGCATCGTGATGAGGATGCCGCTGAGAGCCGCATTAACATCGACCAACGATGGGATAGAGGCCGCGCAGATCGGCATAGGCGCTGTGACGGCCGTCATCGGGAGCCTCGCCGGGCGGAAGAAGAACAGCAGCATCACTGCCAATGCAAGAACGGCAGCCAGTCCTGCACCTGCTCCAGCACGCCAACCGGCCCGGTCGCGCCGCCGGCGCACCTCTACCCACACCAGTCGCAGCCGCACCATCTCCCGGAGGACGAGCAGACGTGCATCGCCATCTCGCACAGAGAGCAGCGCGCCGCCGGTAGTTGTCAAGAAGCCGCGTCCAAAACGCCGATGGCTGAAGCGGCGCCAAGTGAACCTGGGCAAGCAGACAACCAGTATCTGCCCATACTGCCTGGAGGAGGTCCTACCCAACGATCCGCGTGGCAGAGTGGTCTGTAAGATCTGCGGCACGCCGCATCACCGCGACTGTTGGGAAATAACGGGCACATGCCAGGTCCCGCACCTGCAAGACTAAGGCTTGAGGGATAGGCAGCAGTCAGCCACCAGCCTTGCCGTATGGCTGACCATCACATACGAGATATTTACATATTTACGTTTTACATATTTACGTTTGGGAGGACGTCTATGGCTGACATGAATGTGGTTTTGGTCTTACCAGCGGGAGGGGCACGCAACGCCGAGGTTCCGGACGACGTGCCGATGCAAGAGCTGCTGCCCGAGCTGGTATCGGCCCTGGAACTGCCCACCGTCGGGCCCGATGGCCGCCCGATGGGCTACCGGGTCGACAGTAAGGCGCTGGGCCGCGAGCTTACCGAGGACGAGACCCTGGCAGACGCCGATGTACCTGATGGCGACCGCCTGATCATTACGGCTGACATCACCGCCGGGTCATCTATTTCGGCCAGCCCGCGCATGCGGCGTCTGCGCGCCGATCATGACCGCATGATGGAGTTGGCCTCTCGCAGCGACCTCATCGAGGTCAAGGTCGTCGGCGGGTCCCGCGGAACACCGCCTGAAACCTACATTGTCACCTACAAAGTGCCCAGCATTATCGGTGTCGACAAAAACGGTAAGCCTAAGATGGGCAGCCGGCACCAGGTGGAGATCTACCTTCACAACGAGTACCCGCACCGCTGGCCGGGGCTGAAGTGGCTCACGCCCATCTGGCACCCCAACATCAACCATGCCAACGGCAGCGTGTGCATCGATGCAGCCTGGTGGGGCGCGGCCCGCTCGCTGGACCGGCTGGTCATCATGATGGGCGAGATGCTGCAATACAAGAACTTCCACGACGATCCCACCAAGCCGCCATTTCCATGGGACAAAGAAGCCGCGACCTGGTGCCGCGAGTACCGGCGCAAGAACCCAAACGCCTTTCCGACTGACAAGCGTGAGCTACTCAGACCGGAACGCGTCAAGCTGGGGGGAGGAAACAAGAGTAAATCCAAACCCCGCATCAAGACATCACGTGTCAAGCTGAAGAAGTAAGGGAGCTAACAGAAGTCACAGCTCATCGCCATGAGTGACACGAGGGCAGAGTGATCCGGAGCTTTCATCTCATCACTCATCACTCATCACT